>JBILMC010000034.1:0-9489 GCA_044375755.1 Chitinophagaceae bacterium | reverse complement strand
AACGGGTGACTTTTATCGAGTAAAAGGGTATGATTACTACACCCATTATCAGCGTGGTTACGCAGGTGTTAATCCTGCAAATGGGGAGGCTCTTTGGTATACCTCAGGTAGTAAAGACTCTACAACAAATGTTTGGTCTACTGCGTTACCTCGTATTACAATGGGTAGTGCGTTGCCCAAGTTTTTTGGTGGTATCACTAATTCACTTTCATTGGGAGATTTTAAATTAAGCTTTCAGCTTTATGTATTCTGGGGAAATCGTTTGTATGACGGCCTAGGATATCTTCAAAAGACAGATGCGAATCTTGGCTTTACCGATCAAAGCAATGGTTTAAGCAAATATGAATACCGTCGAAGATGGACAAAGCCAGGTGATATCACAGATGTCCCTAAGCCGGTGTTCTTGGGTACACAATCTTCTGCGGGCGCATATGAGAGCACTCGCTTTAATTATGACGGGAGCTATATCCGTTTAAGAGATGTGTCTTTTTCTTATTCAGTGCCAAAGCAGTATTTAGCCAAATCAAAAATCAGCTCACTGCGTGTTTATTTGCGTGGACAAAATTTATTCACTTATGTCAAGGATAAGCGATTTAATACAGATCCGGAGGCAGACATTAGTGGGACGTTAAATCAAAATCCACCGATATTCAGTACACTTCTATTTGGTCTAGATATTTCTTTCTAATACAACTATCTAATTCTATTTTATGAAAAATATAATTCTAATTGGGCTGGCCCTTTTTACGCTTGCATCTTGCAAAAAGGGTTTCACAGATTTGAAACCCCAGCAAAGTGTATTTACTGACGACGTATTTTCTAGTATGCCTACTGCTCGAGCCGCAGTAAATGGATTGTATTCTTTAATGCAGTCTTATAGCTATTATGGACGGGATGCGATGGTTATCCCGGAGGTACTATCAGATAACATGACGCGTAGTGTTAAAACTGGTAATCGTTATACGGGTATGAATACCATGACACATACAGCTACTGATGTGAATGTAAGCCGCATGTGGTCACTCATGTATCGAGTTATTACTAACTCTAATGCAATAATTGCCAATGAGGCCAAATTGCAAAGCATAGCAACATCACTGGAAACTGCAGAAGTGAAACAATTGATCGGCGAGGCTTATGCAGTACGTGCTATGGCTTATTTTGATTTAGCTAAATTCTTCTCAAGACCACTAAATCACACACCTGATGGAAGTCATCTCTGTGTGCCCTTGGTTTTATCTCCAATTACAAATGTGAGTCAAGTGGTTTATCCCAAACGAAATACAGCAGCAGAAGTTTATGCGCAAATTGACAAGGATATTCAAGAAGCATTAAACCGTTTACCTGCAACAGGAGATGTAATTATCAATGGAGCGGCAAGTGCTGCATTTTTCAAGATCCGTTTAAATCGTTGGGGTGTGTTGGCTCTGCGCACGCGGGTTTCGTTATACAAGGAGGATTGGGCAACTGCTGTTAGTGCATCTACAGCAGTAATTAATTCAAGTCGTTACAGTCTTTTACCATTTGCATCTTTATTTACCGGGTTTCAAACCGTTGGTAATGCAGAGTCAATTTTTGAGGTAGCCAACAATACAACTGATAATCCTGGTACTGATAGTTATGCTTATATGTGTAGTCAACAGGGTTATGGTGAGGTGTTGGGAACACGTCAATCAATGAACAGCAGAAGCACGGGAACAACGCTTACTACATTTAGAGGGTTGTATGAGGCTTATTCAAGCACAGATGCCCGTCGCCGTTTTGTGGAGTTAGGCAACCGTAATTCGATTGGTGGAGAGGTAAATGTTCCACTATGTTTGAAGTATACTAACATCTCCAATTATACGGAGAATACGAAAGTATTCAGATTGGCGGAAATGTACTTATGCAGAGGGGAAGCTTTAGCTCGTATTGCAGTTCAAACTGGCGATGTTTCTTCATTAACAAATTCTATAACTGATATCAATTTGATTCGTCGCACACGTGATACTGCTACTGTTAGCCGCCCATTATCCGTTGCGTT
This sequence comes from Chitinophagaceae bacterium, assembly GCA_044375755.1. Taxonomy (GTDB): domain Bacteria; phylum Bacteroidota; class Bacteroidia; order Chitinophagales; family Chitinophagaceae; genus JJ008. Next base: position 7,466 of record JBILMC010000034.1, on the reverse strand, counting down.
TGGAACTCCACCTACAGGTAGCATTACAGCAACTGCATACTTAGATACTATCATTCTTGAACGTCGAAGAGAATTTGCATTAGAAGGTCAACGACTTTTTGATCTGAATCGCACTAAAACTAATTATGTGAAAATTAATTCGGCGGGTAATGGTGCTTCAAGACTTGTTCAGTATACTAATACCACCAGTAGCTATTATTATAGAACAATTCTTCCTATTCCGATTACTCAAATTCAAAACAATCCGAACATGGTTCAGAACGAAGGGTTCTAGTTCGCTAACTAATTAATGATAATTAATGAAACGCTGTAATGGCTTTGTAGTTGCTTGCAGTTTATTCTTTCTTTCTTTTCATGGTGGAATTGTTAAAGCAAACCCAGTTCGAGATACAGTAAGAGTCCTTTTTGTAGGCAACTCCTACACATACTACAACAATCTCATACAAATGGTTTCATTGATTTCAGATAGTCTTGAAACTAAATTGATCTGCACAAAGTCAACGGTTGGGGGGACAAACTTGGGTGAGCATTGGAATGAGCAGAAGGGTTTGCGCTCTCGCACGTTAGTTGAAAATGGTAACTACAACATTGTTGTGCTTCAAGATCACAGTTTGCGTCCCATAGAAGCCCCAGACAGTCTAGTTTATTTTGGAAGCTTGTTTTGTGACTTAATAAAAAAGCGTGACGCAAGGCCTTTTATTTATAACACGTGGGCTCGTGAAAAAACTCCCTCCACACAAAAGCAAATAAATGAAGGATATGGGCAACTTGCGTCTAAATGCGGCGCAGCACGAGTTCCCGTTGGTGACTGCTGGCAAAAAGTAATCGAGCGGTTGCCCAGCGCTTCGCTTTACATTTCCGATGGATCCCACCCGAGCAATTTAGGCACCTTCATAGCAGCACTTTGCTTCGTAAAAGCCATCACTGGTAAATTGCCTTCGTCTCTTCCCTCAGTTTTCACTTATTATGACAAGGATGGTGAAACTTTTAGAATTATGCAACTAGGTAAGGAGGAAATAGCGCTTTGTATGGATGTAGTAAATGGAATTATTAATCAAGCGCTGTAAACTGCTGTGAAAAAGTTACAAAAGAACCTTACTTTTTGGGTATTACTAGCCATATTGGCCGGAATACTGTTGGGGCATTTTTCTCCCTCAACGGCGGTGGCCATGCAGCCATTGGGTAAATACTTTATTGATATTGTCAAACAATTTATCAACCCGATCATTGTGGTAACAATCATCACGGGAATTTGTGGGATGGATAGTTTGAAAAGGGTAGGGAGAATTGGCGGAAAAGCACTCCTGTATTTTGAAGTCGTCACAACAATCGCATTGCTAATAGGTATTGTAGTTGCTTACTTAATACAGCCTGGAGCGGGAATTGATACCAAAGGAATGCAATGGAATGACGTTTCTAAATTCAATAAGTCCGATGCCATTTCACTTCACTCATTCTTTAGAGAAAATTCTACTATTCAATTTTTGATTCTTTCGGTTGGAGTTGGAATTTTCTTGAATCGATCTATCTATAAAGAGAAAGTAATAAAGAAAATTCAGTGGGCATCTTCTTATCTTTTCAAGGCATTAGGATGGGTGATGAAGTTATCGCCTATTGGAGCATTTGGGGGAATGGCATTCACCATTGGTAAATATGGTCTTGCAGCGCTGTTACCTCTTGGCAAGTTGATGTTGTGCGTCTATATCACCATGTTTTTATTTATTGTTTTTATACTGGGTGCGATTCTTCGTTATTACAAGCAAAATATCTGGACGTTACTTCGCTATCTTCAAAATGAATTACTAATTGTACTCGGCACTTCTTCATCCGAGGCAGCTCTTCCTAATTTGATGAATAAGCTTGAGAAAATGGGTTGCCACCGTTCAGTTGTAGGGCTTGTTGTTCCAACTGGGTATTCTTTTAATTTGGATGGCACTTCTATTTACTTGTCAATGGCGATCATTTTTTTGGCGCAGGTCTTCCATGTTGATTTATCGTGGGGTCAAATCGCAACAATTTTTGGTGTGCTAATGGTTACCTCTAAAGGTGCCGCAGGAGTAACCGGAAGTGGGTTCATAATTTTAGCGTCTACATTAAATGCTGTCAAAGTAATTCCAATGGAAGGTTTAGCACTCTTGTTAGGAGTTGACCGATTTATGTCGGAAGCAAGAGCAATCACTAATTTTATCGGTAACGCAGTGGCTACTATATTTCTTTCAAACCAGGAGGGCCTTTTTGATTCTCAAGAGGACAAAAAGGAAGTTTAAATTCCTGAAAATCAGTATTTAAGAATTTATTTTTGATAATCCCCTTCGAAAAATCTTTCAGATTTTTTTCTTTTGTGAAAAAATTGTTAAGTTTACATGCAGCTTTTTAACGCATTTATTTGCCCACAGTAAATAATTTGTGTTCGATCGCCAATTGACTAAACTAAAACTAAAAACAGTCGCTAATGAGAAAAGGATTTCTTTTACTTGTTTCGCTGGTACTATTCTGCAGCTCCACATTATTGGCGCAGCAGTCAGTAACTGGTAAGGTCCTTGATGACAAAGGTGCACCTGTAGCAGGAGCTTCCGTTGTTCAAAAGACCAATCGCAAGAACGGTACATCTACCGATGCCAATGGTACCTTTACCCTAAGTGTTCCTAATTCCAGCACCGTGTTGGTAATTTCCAGTGTGGGTTTTGCCCCTGCAGAAATTGCTGCATCTAATGCAGCTAAGGTCACACTTGCCGCTTCCTCTGAGACAATCTCTGAGGTTGTTGTAACATCTTTAGGCATTAAACGTGAAAAAAAGGCACTAGGTTATGCAGTTGCCTCGGTTGACAAAAAGCAATTGGAATTGCGTCCTGACGGAGATCCTATGCGTTTGTTACAAGGTAAGGCACCTGGTGTAAACATTTTAAACAGTAGTGGTATCTCCGGTTCAGGTACTAATATTACTATTAGGGGTGTGTCTACGATAAGTGGTAACTCACAGCCATTATTTGTAGTAGATGGGGTGCCTTTTGACGGTTCTACCAATGCGCAAGGAGGCTTTTTATATGGTAACCAAACTGGTAGTCGCTTTTTTGATATTGATCCTAATAACATTGAAAGCGTAAGCGTGTTAAAAGGTTTGAGTGCGACTACTCAATATGGATCTTTGGGTCGTAATGGTGTTGTTCTTATTACTACCAAGAACGGTGCAGTTACCCGTGGAGTTCGTAAGAAAACTGAGATTACTGTTAGCCAGTCTGTTTTCACCAACGAAGTAGCAAATATTCCTACGTATACTGATAAATATGGTAATGGTTTTAATAATGCAGTTGGAAATTTCTTTAGTAACTGGTCATCCATTGCATTTACAAACCCGCCTATGAGGCTTCCTCACCCATATGACAGACCGGCATTGAATGGAGCATTTCCTGAATTAAGAGGGGCTAAGTATGATTACAAATTCTATCCTTCAGTAAAGGATTTCTTCCGTACTGGCATGGTGTCTAACTCTGCTATCAATATTAATGGCGGAGGTCCTGGCCTAGCTATGAATGCTAACTTCAGTACTTTGAGTGACAAAGGATTTACTCCGGGTAATGACGTAGTGCGTCATACATTTGGAGTGGGGGGTAATGCAAAACTGACAAATAACTTTACCCTCACTTCATCTTTAAATTTCACGAGCACAAAATTTAACACACCTCCTACTGCAAGTAGCACAGGAAGTGGTTCCGATAATGGAGTTTCCGTATTTGGAGATTTGATTTATACCCCAACCTCAGTGGATTTGATGAATTGGCCCTATCAAAACCCGGCTGATGGTTCTTCCGTTTACTATCGCTCTGGAAATGACATAACTAACCCACGTTGGACAATTGCAAATTCTCGAGTTAAGCAAAATACGAATCGTGCTTATGGAAATGTGCAGTTGCGCTATGATTTAGGGAAGTCTTTGAACTTAACTTACAAAATTGGTTTTGATAACTACGCAGAAGAGCATATCCATGAACACAACAAGGGTGCAGCTGAGTTTCCACTTGGTTTCTACCGTACTACCTACGTTAATCGTGCAATCTGGGATCATTCAATGCTTGCCAGCTATAACACCCGCTTAAACGATGATATCAGTTTAAATGTAGAGGCTGGTGCAAATGCATACATTAATAACTACAAGCAATTTGGACAATACAGTTCTCAACAGTTGGTTTTTGATTTGTTTGACCACTCAAACTTTATCACGCAGAACAAGACTGGTGATAGCGGAAATGACCTTGATTATAAAGTGGAGCAGATGCTATTGGGTGCTTTCGGATTTGCATCCTTCGGTTATAAAGATTACCTCTACGTTAACTTAGGTGCTAGAAGTGACTGGTCCTCCAAATTTGAGTCTGTAAATCGCAATAAGGTATATCCTAATGTAACTGCATCTTTCATTCCTTCCACTGCAATAGATGCCCTCCGCAATAGCAAAGTAGTAAACTACTTGAAAATGCGTTTGGGATATTCAACCAGTGCCTCTTTTGGAGATGCATATCAAACTCGTGCTATTCTTGGTATTCAGGCAAACCGCTTTATTACATCATCTGGAACGGTTGTTAATTCCAACACATTGGGTGGACGTCGCCCAAATCCGACGCTTCGTCCTGAATTGTCAAAAGAAACTGAGTTCGGAATTGAGGGTCGTCTTTTTAATAGTCGTGTGAATCTTGATCTTACTATCTATCGTCGTGTAAACCCTGATCAGATTCTGGACAAGGATTTGGATCCTTCTTCTGGGTATACAGTTCAAAGTATCAATGCTGCTACTGTAGAGAACAAGGGTATTGAGTTGGGATTAGGTTACACAATTATCCGTAATAAGAACTTCAACTGGGATATTAATACGAATTTTACGTTGAATCGTAACAAAGCGTATGATTTCCCTGCCGAAATCCAGCAAATTGGATTAGCTGGATACAGCGATTTGGGATTATTTGCTTTCCCTAACCAGCCTTTGGGTATGATTTATGGCTCGCGTGTTTTGCGTGATCCAAACAAGGGTAACCAGCCTGTAGTTGGTCCCGATGGAAACTATCTAGTTGATCCAACACTTGGAGTACTTGGAGATTCTAACCCTGACTTTCAGATGACTGGAATTACTAACTTCTCTTATAAGCGTCTCTCATTCCGTATGCAATGGGATTATTCCCGCGGTGGAGATATGTTCGCCATGACTCCTTTGATTCTCTTATCCCGTGGTGTTACCAAGGACACAGAGGTTGACCGTCAGCAGATGTGGGTTATACCTGGTGTAAATCAGCAGGGAGAGCCTAATAACGTCCAGATTTCAGTTTCTGATGTTTTCTTTAATAATCGTCTAGTTTCTGCTGATGAGTTTGGTGTTTGGGATGCCACTGTGATTCGTTTACGTGAGGCTTCTCTTTCTTACTCAATTCCTGAAACAATCTTGAAGAAGTCTCCATTTGGAAGCGCTTCATTGACTGTTTCTGGACAGAATCTATGGTACAAGGCCCCAAGCTTCCCTGAGTACTCTAATTTTGATCCTGAGACTTCAACATTGGGTGTAAGTAGCTTTGCCCGTGGTTTTGAATTGATGACTGCTCCTTCTTCTCGTCGTATGGGTGTGAGCTTAAGATTAACCTTTTAAAATCAGCAACCATGTATAAAAATAAAATTATTCTGATAGCTGTTGCAGCCTCACTGCTTACACTATCATCCTGTAAGAAAAGATTGGATGATATGTTGGCAAATCCAAATGTTCCTACTTTGGATAAGGCTGACACTGATCTTTATTTAAACGCAGCTCAGCTGAGTTTTAAAGATGTTTTTAGTACCCTATCTGACCGTGGTATGGAAATGTCCCGTCTCTGGAACATGGGGGGTAGTATTTATCTAAATTCTTATCGCCCTGAAACTTTTAATGGAGTTTGGGCAAATGCCTACAGAAACGTATTAACTCAGATCAATGCCATGGAGCCACTAGCTCGTGCGCAAAATCGTTTCTTCCACCTTGGCATTGGACAGGTGTTGAAAGCATATACTGGCATGGCTATGGTAGATTTCTTTGGAGATATTCCATGGACAGAGGCCTCTAATCCTGCCAACTCAGTAATCAATCCAAAAATTGATAAAGGTGCAGATGTATACGCCAATTGTATTGTTCTTTTAGATTCAGCTCTAGGAAATTTTGCAAAAACTGCCGCTTCTAATCCTACCAATGACCTTTATTACGGGGGTAACAAAGCACGCTGGATAACATTGGCAAATACATTAAAGCTTAAGGCTTTTATGACAACACGCCTGGTGGACGCCTCGGCTGGAACTAAGATTGCAGCCATTGTTGCTGGTGGAAATATAATTGATACTGAAGCCGAGGATTTTGTATTCCGATTTGGTACTCAGTTGGAGAATCCAAACTCGCGTCACCCAAAATACAATGATTGTTATCGTGCTGCTGGCGGTGTAGGAATATATATATCAACCTATTTAGCTTGGGAAATGGTAACTGAAAAGGGTATTGTTGATCCACGTACGCGTTATTATTTCCGCCGTCAAATCAATGCTAGAAATGGTCAGACCATTTCTGGTCAATTTGCTATTCCTGCAACTGCCCTAGCTTGTCAGGGCGCATTGAGTCCTGGTCACTATCCAGCTGGTATGGCTTATTGTATGGCGGGAGACGGATATTTTGGGCGTGATCATGGTGATCCATCTGGAATTCCACCAGACGGTCAACACAGAACTGCTTGGGGGATTTATCCTGCAGGTGGAGATTTTGATGCGCTTCGAGTTAATACGGGCTCTTCAAGTGTACAGGCTAGCATAGTGACATTGACTGGTACACCTGGTGCGCGTGGTGCTGGTATTCATCCTATTTGGCTCTCCTCTTTCACTCATTTTCTACTAGCGGAAGCAGAATTAGTTTTGGGTGGTTCCGCGGCTACTGCTCGCACGCTACTCGATGCGGGGGTACGTCAATCCATTGCTAAGGTGATTGCTTTCCCCGGAACCATGAGTGTCACTCCTGATCCAATATTTGTTCCTGGCACTTCAGAGGTAACTCAATACGTAAGTACAGTTCTAGCTGGTTTTGATGCTGCGGCTACTAATGCTGCCAAGCTGAATGTAGTAATGAAAGAGTATCATATTGCGGCGCTAGGCAATGGTATTGAACCTTATAATAGTTATCGCCGTACTGGTATGCCAACTAATCTACAACCCATGTTGAATCCTCAGCCTGGTCCTTTCATCCGTAGTGTTTGGTATCCCACTGATCACGTGACCCTTAACTTAAATGCAAAGCAAAAGACTGACAATACCGTAAAAGTATTCTGGGATAACGGTTCAGCCACTTGTTTCTAAACGTTTAAACAATTTCAAATGAAAGCTAAAATTTCTGTACTTGTTTCAGCTCTGGTAGCCCTTGTTTGGTTGTCAGGTTGTACCAAGAAAACTGAAAACGACTTCGACCGTTTTATGTCTGGGCT
>JBILMC010000096.1:0-5221 GCA_044375755.1 Chitinophagaceae bacterium | reverse complement strand
CTGTTCGTAGTTCCTAAGTCAATACCTATAATTTTTCCCATATTTCAGATTTTGATTAACTGTAGACAATCCATGTGCCGATGAAGCGAATTGTGCTATTTTGTCAGTTTTAAAACCCAAGTAGGTGAAAAAATGTGTAAAGAGCGAAATTTTGACTGCTTTAACTAGAAGAAAATCAACAATTTGTCTTGCTTGAAAGGCCTATTTTTAAGTCTTGAAAGAGAAATTTCGTTGTGCCAAATAACTAAAAATAACTACCCCTGTAACGGTTAAAAATTGAGCTAATAACGGGTCAACAAGAAGAACTTCCACTTGCACTTTTAGAAGCAAATAGTTTAGAAAAAGATTAAAAACACAGATCATTAAGTATCGGAACAACTGGATTCGTGAGCGAAGTTGAGAGTCAGAAAAAACGACAAATTTTGAAAAAAAGAAACCTAGAGGGAATGTAATGATAAAAGAAGCCAGCAAGGCTGCGCTGTGGGCTTTAAAAGCATAAAACCCAAAATTGAAAATGGTCCCCTGAAACCAATACGAGTAACTAATAAAATAAACCAAGATTCCAACCAGTGTATTAGTACTTCCTGTAACCAAATAACGAAAAGTTTGCAGAGGCATAAATCGACGAAATAGCGGATAGAAAAAATCTAAAACACCTCTTACAAATGAAGCTAGAAGTTCAAAAAGTTGATTCATTGCTTGCAAAATAACCAAATCAGACAGAAATCATCTATTGTACCTTTACCTTTGTTCGATAAGTATGGAAACGAAGTATTTATTGCAAGAAATCAAACCCCTTATTAATTCTAACGTAAGCGAATTATTGGGCATCTCTCATTCACCAGCTGAGTTAGTAATTCAGCGAACAAAACCAGAATTTGAAGGTGACTATACATTGGTTTTATTCGGAATTGTCAAAAAATATAAAAAAAATCCTGACGAGTTTGGACATGCGCTAGGAAGTGCTCTTTGTAAAGCTCACCCTACCCTGTTTAAAAATTATAATGTAGTAAAAGGGTTTCTAAATCTCTCCATAGACGATTCCTACTGGATAAATTTTTTAAATCGCAGCTATACAAATTTCTCATTTGGATCGCACTCCTTAAATGGAAAAAAGGTAATGGTTGAGTACTCCTCACCAAATACGAACAAGCCTCTCCATTTGGGGCATTTACGAAATATATTCCTTGGATGGAGTATCTCAGAAATTCTGCAGCGATGCGGATACGAAGTGATTAAAAGTTGTGTAGTCAATGACAGAGGAATTCATATTTGCAAGAGCATGATTGCTTGGCAACTTTTTGCCAATGGCGCAACTCCTTCCAGTACAGGACAAAAGGGTGATCATTTTGTTGGAGATTATTATGTGCGCTTTAATGATGAATATAAGAAGCAAGTTGAGCAGCTAGTAAGCAAAGGGATTTCTCCCGCTGAAGCAGAGAAAGAAGCTCCCATCATGAAAGCAACGCAACAACTTTTAATTGATTGGGAAGCAGGCAAAAAAGAGGTAATGGATTTATGGAGGCAAATGAATGAATGGGTGTATGAGGGTTTTGATAGTACATATAAAAAGATAGGAGCTGATTTTCAGAAAACTTATTACGAAAGCAAAACCTATTTGCTTGGAAAAAAGTTTGTAGAGCAGGGATTAAAAGATGGTGTATTCTATCAAAAAGAAGATGGAAGTACTTGGATTAATTTAACGGGTGAAGGATTAGACGAAAAACTAGTACTCCGAAAAGATGGCACCTCTGTTTACATTACACAGGACTTGGGTCTAGCCGAACAGAAATTCGCAGAGTTTCAATTTAACCAGAGCATTTATGTGATTGCTGACGAACAGAATTATCACATGAAGGTTCTTCAATTGATTTTACAAAAATTAGGTAAATCGTATGCTGATGGCATTTACCATTTGAGTTACGGAATGGTAGAACTCCCCAGTGGTAGAATGAAAAGTCGTGAAGGAACTGTGGTTGACGCCGACGATTTAATAGACGAGATGTTGCAAGTGGCAAAGCAAAAAACAGAGGAGCTGGGGAAAGTGAAAGATTTCTCCGAAAAAGAATTGAGCGAACTCTATCACACGCTTGCATTAGGTGCACTAAAATTTTATTTACTTCGGGTTGATCCTAAAAAGAAAATGATATTCAACCCGCAGGAGTCAATCGATTTCCAAGGATTTACAGGTCCCTTTGTTCAATATACACATGCCAGGATCTGCTCAATCTTGAGAAAAGCAGGCGAATTACCTAAAACAGAATCTCCTGTAAACCTAGAAAAAGAGGAAAGAGAACTTTTAGTTTCGTTAGAGCAATTTCCACTGATTGTAGAACAAGCGGTAGAGGAACACAATCCTTCAGTTATTGCTAATTACGTCTACACAATCGCCAAATCATTTAATGGGTTCTACACACAACATTCGATTATGCAAGCACCTACCGAAACTAGTAAAGCCTTTCGATTACGGCTTGCAAAGCTAACCGGTCAAGTGATCAAATCTTCACTTGCCCTACTTGGCATCCAAGCGCCAGAGCGAATGTGATGTTAAGCTAATAAAATGGCAGAAAGGGCCGGTAACTGTAGTGTAACTTTTACTCTCTTCTCCTTTTTAGAAAGGACTTCAATGGGAATAGAGAGATTAGTGTGAAAACCAGATCCCCCAAACGCATCATCATCACTATTAAAAATTTGATTCCAGCTTAATTTACCACGCAATTCCAAATCCCAATTATTTCTTACTACGGGAGTCATATTCAAAATGATGTAAACCAAATCTCCTTTCTTACTCTTTCGACGGTAGGCTACCACTGATTCATTTTGATGTGATAAATCGACCCATTCAAATCCACCCGGAGCAAACTGGAGTTCATAGAGTGCAGGACAACTACGGAGTAGCTCATTTAGCTTACTTACACAGTTTTTAAGTCCTCGGTGTATCGGATATTGCAATAATTCCCAATTTAATTCACTTCGATAATCCCACTCATTTGTTTGACCAAACTCACCCCCCATGAACAAAAGTTTTGCGCCCGGATGCGTCCACATATACGCAAATAACAACCGTAGATTCGCAAACTTTTGCCATTCATCCCCAGGCATTTTATAGATAAGTGGACTTTTACCATGAACCACTTCATCATGACTAAGGGGTAACAAAAAATTTTCATCATAGAAATACATCATACTAAAAGAGAAAATGTCCTGGTGTTGTGATCGAAAAATAGGATCAGATTTAAAATATTTTAGCGTATCGTGCATCCATCCCATCATCCACTTCATACCAAAGCCTATTCCATCTTCAAATGTAGGGCGGGAAATTCCAGGCCAATCCGTAGCCTCTTCTGCCATTGTTTGAACATCAGGAAAGTCCCGGTAGATGGTTTCGTTTAAATCTTTTAGAAATTGAATGGCCTCCAAATTACCATTCCCTCCATATTGGTTAGGCTCCCACTCACCATCCTCTCTTGAATAATCCAGTTTAAGTATTGAGGATACTGCATCAACTCGAATTCCATCAATATGAAAATAGTCAAACCAAAAACAGGCACTACTAATCAAAAAGGACTTTACTTCCCCTCTTCCGTAATTAAAAATATAACTATTCCAATCCGGATGATACCCCTTTCGTCGATCTGCGTATTCATAGGTATGTGCACCATCAAAAAGAAATAATCCATGTGCATCATGAGGAAAATGTGAGGGCACCCAATCTAGAATCACACCAATATCTGCTTGATGCAATTGGTCAATTAAATACATCAACCCTTGTGGATCACCAAATCGTGAGGTAGGCGAAAAAAATCCTGTGATTTGATAACCCCAACTTCCGTCAAAAGGATATTCCATAATGGGCATTAATTCAACATGTGTAAAACCCATTTCCTTAATATATGGAACTAATCTAATGGCAATATCTCGATAAGAATTATAACTTTCTTCATCATGCTTATTGGGACGCTGCCAACTAGCTAAATGTAATTCATAAATACTCCAAGGAGCCTCCAGTGAGTTCTTTTTCTTTCTAACGCGCATCCATTTTTTGTCCTCCCACGTATAGTCCAAATCCCAAGTTATAGATGCAGTTTTTGGACGCAATTCGTTGTAGTGAGCAAAAGGATCAGCCTTTAATTGTATTGTATTTTGATAACCCCGAATATGATATTTGTAAATTTCCCCAACTCCAACAGCGGGAATAAAACCCTCCCATATACCACTATTATCCCAACGGGGATTTAAAATATGTGTCTGTGGATTCCAATCATTAAAATTTCCAACTACTGAAACAGCTGTAGCATTTGGTGCCCAAACACTAAAATAAGTTCCTAGTTGACCTTTCAACTTCAGAGAATGGCTTCCAAAATGATTATAAAGCCTGTAATGGCTTCCATTTTTAAAATTAATAATATCAGATTCGGTAAATAACGAATGTGCCCAAACACCAGACTGAGTAGTTTGATACGATGCTGACATAAATTACTTCAAGAGTTCCATCACAAAACTTTCACCTGGCTTTACCTGGAAGTTATTTATGGTAGTAAAATTTCCAGTAATTACATCACGCAATTTAGTATAACTCTTTACTCGTTCACTATAGTGATTCCAATTAGGGGAAATAATTTCTTTGCCAGTATTAGTAACTACCATAATAGTTTGCTCTGCACTGTACCTAAAATAAACGTATAACCCATTCTGAGGAATGTATTGCATCAAACGACCTTGCGTGAGCGCACTCGATGATTTTCTAAAATTAGCTAGCTTACTCACATAATCATATGAACTCTGTTGTATAACATTCCTATTTTCTTTTAAAAAGAGATTCTTACCTGGCGTATCATTTGGCCAACCTCCTGGAAAATCCTCCCGAACAGTCGCGTCTGTATTCACTTTAAAATTCTTCATCAAAACCTCAGTGCCATAATACAACTGCGGCATCCCTCGTAATGTAAAGAGCCAATTGTAGACCATTCGCATCTTTGACCAATCTTCTCCTAATACGGAATAAACACGATCCATATCATGATTATCCAAAAAAATGCAGTTTTTCATGGGGTCTGCATATAAAACATCTTGCGCAAGGGTAAGATATAATTTGATCACTCCTGTTGACCAACCGGCCTCTTCTTTTGCAGCATTGATCATGGCAAAACAATTTTGAAAATCTAGCATCCCCTCAGCATTATGTGAAAAAGGAGTCTTTACATTATTGCGCGTAAAATAT
>JBILMC010000124.1:0-4335 GCA_044375755.1 Chitinophagaceae bacterium | reverse complement strand
CCCAGCTTTCACCAAAGACAGTGAGTGTAGGAAACTCGCGAAGTAAACAAGTATTGATTTCATTTAAAAAATCCTCTTCATTGTATTTATACGTATCTACTCGCCAACCATCTATGCCATATTCCTCAGTTGCCCAAATAGAATATTGAATTAAAAATCTTGCCACATCCCTATTGCGCTGGTTTAAGTCAGGTAGATGAGGAACAAACCATCCATCCAGCATCTGTCTTTTATCATTTTCTGCGGCATAGGGATCAAAAAAAACTTCTTCACGATGATGTGGAGGATTTTTGCCTTGGGAACTATTCAACCAATCATCTGATGGAGGATCAAGTGCAATCCAATGATAGCTTCCAATATGATTATAAATAGCATCCTGAATAATTTTCATACCACGGGAATGCGCTGTTTTAGACAGATTTTGATACGCTTCGTTTCCACCGAATCTTTTATCAACTTGATAATGATCCGTAAACCAATATCCATGATATCCCGCTACCTTATTTCCCCATTCATTCATGAGAGGCATATCATTTTCGTTAACAGGAGTTAACCAAAGCGTTGTAACACCCAACTCATTTAAATAAGAAAGTTGATTTTCAACACCTTTCAAATCTCCTCCATGTCTAGAAAACTTATCACTTCTATTAGAGGTAGTATCTCGATAGCTTTTCACGATATCATTTGAAGGGTCACCATTCGCGAAACGATCTGTCATTATTAAATAAATAAAATCGCTTGCATTAACTCCCCTGACACGTGTTTCGCCATTTTCAGTAGATCGTTTTTTAAGCTCATACCGAAAAGTAACTGGAGACTTATTAGCTGCATTTAAAGAGAATTCGATTTGACCGGGTTTAGCTTGAGGCCCAATTTGTAGATCGATTAATAGGTAATTGTTGCTTTTGACTTTACGAACATTTTTTATCTGCACGCCAGGATAAGAAGTTTTGACTGATGAAAATGAGCCCACAGAATTTCCCCTGATAATCAAATTCAGTTGCGTGTCTTTAAAGCCCGTCCACCAATGAGTAGGATATACCGTGAGTGCGTTTTGTGAGTACCCCTGAATTTGATAAAAAAAACAAAGGACAGATACTAACAAAAAACGATTCCATTTATTTTTCATAGATCAAGATTTCTTTTCGTTAACAATCAAAATACAAGTTAATGACGCTAGACATAATAACACTCCTCCAATAAGTACTGCTAACAATCGGTCATTCCCTAAATAATTTTCCATGATAGAGCCAAAAAACAAAGCCGCAAGTATTTCCGGTAACACAATAAAGAAATTAAATACCCCCATATAAATTCCTGTCTTTTCTTGTGGAATAACACCAGCCAGTAACGAATAAGGTAGGGAAAGTATAGAAGCCCAGGCAATGCCAACTAGAGACATTGAAAGATAAAGCCATTGTGGAGAAGAGATGAAATTAACAGAAATCAATCCTATTCCTCCAACTAACAAGCAAAGAGCATGAGTCCATTTTTTTCCAATTCGACTTACCCAAAATGGAATTGAAAAAGAAAAGAAAAATGTAACAAGATTTAGAATGGCTGATGTTGCATTAGCGTGCTCTAAACCCTCTGTATAACGATTACTATTATTGATTGGATCACCACCGAAAATATCACCTGCTACACCCGTACTGTAATAAAACCACATTAAAAATAATCCAGGCCAGGTAAGAAATTGCACAATTGCTAAGCGGCGCATGGCACCTGGCATTTGCGTGATAGCAATAAAAATTTCTTTAACACCCTCTTTGATTCCTGTTACTCCCTCCTTTTTCTTTGATTTCCAATTTGCGTCAGAAGGGGGATACTCTTTACTTTTAAAAATCGTATAAAGTACCGCTGTGAGAAAAACAAAAGATCCAATATAGAAAGACCACATAATATTTTGGGGTATTCCGCCGGCACCCTTTTCTCGCGAGATGTCTAACCAATCAACCAAAAGTCCAGGCAAGAATCCCGCAATAAAAGAAGCAGCACCTATAAACATACTTTGCATTGCATATCCGTAGGACTGCTGCTTCTCATCCAAGTTATCAGCCACAAAAGCTCTAAAAGGCTCCATGGTGATATTGATACAGGAGTCCAAAATCCATAATGTGCCTGCTGCCATCCAAACTGCAGATGCATTTGGCATAAAAAACAATGCGATAGAACTTAGAATAGCACCAATTAAAAAATAAGGCCGACGACGGCCTAGGCTAGGATGCCAAGTTCTATCACTTAAATAACCTACGATAGGTTGTACTATTAAACCAGTCATAGGTGCAGCTAACCATAAGCCGGGTATTTGCTCAGGACTTGCACCTAAAAACTCATAGATGGCGCTCATATTTCCCATCTGCAAACTCCAACCAAATTGGATTCCAAAGAATCCAAAACACATATTCCAGATTTGCCAGAAACTTAATTTAGCCTTAGCACCAGTATAGTTTGTTGACATAGCAAGCTTTTGCCTAAGATAAGAATAAAAATTACTTGCTAAATAGTAAACCCATCGGGAATTATTGCTCCTTTTTTTATAACCACTATGCCACCTTTTACACAATACAAGGGATGATCTTTATTATCCAAATGTGAGCCTCCATTTATTCGAACATCATTTCCAATACGCACGTTTTTATCCAAAATGGCATTTCTAATATAACACCGCTCGCCCACGCCGACTGGAGGGACACCTTTATCTTTATTATCATTTAGTTCATCCAAGGTCTCATAATTATCACTTCCCATCATATAGGTGTCGACTAATGTAGTGCCCAGTCCTACCCTACTACGAATTCCTATAACGCAACGCTCCATTCGCGAAGCACTTAAGATAGAACCTTCTGCCACTAATACTTTCTCCATAGTCGTACCGCTGATTTTTGCAGGAGGCAACATGCGCGACCGCGTATAAATGGTGCGGTTATTATCAAACATATCAAATTCAGGAATATCTTTTGTTAGTTCAATATTAGCTTCAAAAAATGAACGAATATTTCCGATGTCTGTCCAGTATCCAGTATACTGATAACTTGCTACCTTGTAACGTCCAATAGATTGAGGCATGATTTCCTTTCCAAAATCGGTAGCATCCTTAAACTCTGTTCTTAAAATATCAAAAAGTAGTTTTCTATTAAAAATATAAATCCCCATAGAAGCTAGATAGACGCGCTCCTTATTCTGCATATCTTGCCCTGTATCACTAATCCAATCTTTTAACAGCGCGGAATCGGGCTTTTCAATAAAAGAAGTAATAAACCCATTTTCACTTTTTAGAATTCCAAACTCTGGAGCCTCACGACCGGTTACCGGAATTGTTGCAATCGAAATATCTGCACCCGTTTTTTTATGCGTGTCTAACATTGCAGCAAAGTCCATCTGATACAACTGATCTCCAGAAAGAATTAACACATATTGGCTTTCAAATGGCTCAATATGGCGTAGTCCCTGTCTGACAGCATCAGCTGTACCTTGAAACCAGGTGGGATTATCAGGAGTTTGCTCAGCCGCCAATATGTCAACAAAAGCGCGACTAAAGGCGCTGAAATGATAGGTATTTTTGATGTGCCGGTTCAAAGAAGCAGAATTAAACTGCGTCAAAACAAACATGCGCCCTATTCCACTATTTAAACAATTTGAGATGGGAATATCAACTAATCGATACTTACCCGCAATGGGAACAGCTGGTTTCGAGCGGCTGGCTGTTAAGGGGTAAAGTCTAGAACCAGCCCCTCCTCCAAGAATAACGGAAAGAATTTCAGTTGCGTGTGTAATTGTTCTTATAGCCATAAAATATTATTTCAATGTCTTGTATAAATCTAGATATGACTGAGCCGCTTTACCCCATGAAAAATCAAATCCCATTATTAACTTTCTAAATTGATTCAATTTGTGGGGCTGGTCATAATAAAGAGCAATTGCCCTATCAATAGAATGTGAAATATCTTCTACAGAAGCATGATTAAAACAGATTCCATATCCCTCGTCGTCACCCATGTCAATGACAGTATCCTTTAATCCCCCCACTCGTCTCACAATTGGTATAGTTCCAAAACGCATTGCATACAATTGGTTAAGTCCGCAGGGCTCAACTCGACTAGGCATTAGCAAAAAGTCTGCGCCTGCATACATAGAATGGCTCAATGCCTCTTGGTAACCAATCGTACATTTAAAAAAGTTACTCTTTGAATATTGTAAATGGCGTAACTCATCTTCAATGAATTTTTCTCCCGAACCCAAGAGAAGAATATTCATTTTTCCTTTATGCCTATTAATAGAATTTGTAAATGCTGCAGGTAAAAGATCAGCGGCCTTTTCCCCAACCAACCGTCC
>JBILMC010000043.1:0-8417 GCA_044375755.1 Chitinophagaceae bacterium | reverse complement strand
GTAATTCAAACTGCTACTATCGCAGCAGTTGGAGTTGCCTTTTCAAAGTTCTTAGCCTATTTGATTCCGGAGCTTGGAAATAATTATTTTTTATTTGATGCCGGAATTATAAAAGTATATTCCGGACAATTAGTGTCCATTTTCATAATAATACTTTTAACTGTCATTAACTCACGCGGCTTAAAAGAAGGAAAATTGATTCAAACTTTTTTTACTAGTGCAAAATTGCTAGCGTTGTTTGGTTTGATTGTATTTGGATTTTTACTAGTGAAAGAAAGTTATTGGGCACAAAATTGGCAAACCGGATTTCAAGCGGCTCAAAATAATGGCTTTAAAGATCCGCAGGGCGCACTTTCTCCTGGAAATTGGACTCCAATTGGGGGTGCAGCATTATTGGGAGCGATTGCAGCCTCAATGGTAGGTTCTATATTCAGCAGCGATGCGTGGAACAATGTGACTTTCATTGCTGGGGAAATGAAAAATCCACAACGTAATATTGGTTTGAGTCTATTCTTAGGTACGTTAATTGTTACCATCATTTATGTATCTGCTAACCTAATGTACTTACATGTGCTTCCCTTGAATGAATTAGCTTTTCCTGCAGATGACCGAGTAGCGGTCGCTGCAGCCAATGTAATTTTTCCTTCATTTGGAACAACCCTTATTGCTGTTTTAATTATGGTTTCCACATTTGGCTGCAATAATGGTTTAATCATGGCAGGCGCTCGCGTCTATTACACAATGGCTAAAGACGGTCTCTTTTTCAAACAAGCCGGTACGCTGAATAATAAATCTGTACCTCAATTTGCCCTTTGGGTACAATGTATTGTAGCAGCAATTTGGAGCTTAAGCGGAAAATATGGCCAACTTTTGGATATGATTTCCTTTGTGGTTGTTCTCTTTTACATGCTGACTATTGCAGGCATTTTTATACTTCGAAAAAAGCAACCCCAAGCAGAGAGACCCTACAAAGCGTTTGGGTACCCTTTTTTACCTGCGCTCTATATCCTAATGGGAGCAGCCTTTTGCACCCTTCTTATCATTTATAAACCTGAATTTACCTGGCCAGGCCTGATTATAGTGTTGTTAGGCATCCCTCTTTATTATCTGGCTTTGGCTCAACAAAAAAAATAGGTTTATTGACAAAAAATAAGTTGTTAATAATCCATTACTTATCTTAGAACTCCTAAAAACCCAACGCATGAGCTTGTTTGCAAAAAAGTCATTGGATGTAATTCTGGCGCAGGCCGCCGATAGTGAAAAAGGATTGAAAAGAACCTTGGGAGCAGGTAATCTGATTGCCCTTGGAATTGGCGCCATCATTGGTGCGGGTTTATTTGTTCGTACCGCTGCAGCCGCTGGACAGGCTGCTGGACCTGCAGTTACTCTTTCATTTGTGGTTGCTGCAATTGGCTGCGCCTTTGCAGGACTGTGTTATGCTGAATTTGCCTCCATGATTCCCATTGCAGGTAGCGCCTATGCTTACTCATATGTGACTATGGGAGAATTAGTGGCTTGGATTATTGGATGGGCATTGATTATGGAATACGCACTGGGTGCTGCTACGGTTTCTATTGCATGGAGCGAATATTTAAATAAGCTGCTTGGCGGATCGATACCCTATGAATGGTGCCACTCCCCCTTTGAGAGCTACACTGATTCTGCGGGTATATTGCACCAGGGGGTTATGAATGCCCCAGCCTTAGTCATATTGTTAGCGCTTACTCTTTTATTGATTAAAGGCACTCAAGAGTCTGCATTTGTAAATGCCATTATTGTATTTATTAAAGTGGCAATCGTTATTCTATTCATTGCAATTGGATGGCAATTCATCAAGCCCGAAAACCACACTCCCTACTTAATTCCTGAGGGAACAGCTGCAATTACTGATCAGGCTGGCAAGGTGATAGCTGATTACAGTGGCTGGAATAAGCACGGCTGGGGTGGAGTTTTAGGTGGAGCAGCCATTGTGTTTTTTGCTTTTATTGGTTTTGACGCCGTAAGCACTGCTGCTCAAGAAGCAAAGAATCCAAAAAGAGATATGCCAATTGGAATTCTAGGTTCATTAGTGGTATGCACAATTCTATACATCCTTTTTGGACATGTATTAACCGGTGTAGCTCCATGGACAGACTTTGTAGACCCTGAGAAAGGACGCGAAGCATCCGTTGCCTATGCCATTAGCACTTACATGACCAATTATCAATGGTTGGCTAATGCCGTAACTATTGCCATTCTTGCTGGATTCTCGTCTGTGATTCTAGTGATGCTAATGGGACAAAGCCGGATTTTCTATACCATGAGTAACGACGGATTGATTCCAAAAGCATTTGGCGACTTACATCCAAAATTCAAAACGCCGTATAAAGCCAATTGGATTTTATTTGTTTTTGTCGGAGCATTTGCCGCTTTTGTACCAGGGCATGTTGCAGGAGATCTGACTAGTTTTGGAACGCTATTCGCCTTTGTATTAGTTAGCATTGGCGTATGGATATTACGTGTTAAATCACCTCAACTAGAAAGGCCATTTAAGACACCGCTTGTACCGGTAGTATGTAGCCTCGGTGCTATTATC
Organism: Chitinophagaceae bacterium; assembly: GCA_044375755.1. Lineage (GTDB taxonomy): Bacteria > Bacteroidota > Bacteroidia > Chitinophagales > Chitinophagaceae > JJ008. The sequence continues at coordinate 5,842 of JBILMC010000043.1, read as the reverse complement.
TGTACGGCTATGATTGTTGGGCTTGATCAACAAACCTTAAAAGTAGCCTTGATTTGGATGCTCATTGGCTTGGTCGTTTATTTTACATATAGTCGCCACCACAGTAAGCTTAAAAGCTAAAGATGTAGTAGCTTGCAGCCCTGAATGAAATTTCATGGGACGTATTTTTGAAGTTCGCAAATCAACCATGTTTGCCCGGTGGGACCGCATGGCAAAACAATTTACCAGAATTGGTAAAGAGATTGTAATCGCCGTAAAGGCTGGCGGTACAGACCCCAACACCAACCCTGCTCTTCGTAGGTGCATGCAAAACGCCAAAAGCGTAAACATGCCTAAAGACCGAGTAGAGGCCGCCATTAAGAGAGCACTGGGAAAGGAAATGGCGAATTACGATGAGATTCTTTATGAGGGATATGCCCCTCATGGAGTGGCCATTTTAGTGGAAACTGCCACAGACAACCATGTTCGTACTGTAGCGAATGTAAAATCTCATTTCAATAAAGGAGGGGGAAGCCTAGGTAATAGTGGAAGTGTTGCATTCCAATTTAAAAAAATGGGCGTTTTTAAGTTAAAGCCTGAGGGCGTTAACACTGAGGATCTGGAATTGGAATTAATTGATTTTGGCTTAGAGGAGCTTGGTGAAAGTACCGGAGAAAATGGAGAAGAGCTTGTAGTGATTCGTTGCGGATTCACTGATTTTGGAAATATGCAAAAGGCACTGGAAGATCGCTCTATCACACCTTTGAGTGCAGAGGTTGAGTGGATACCCTCAGTAACTGTGCCGGTATCTGATACGCAAGCTGAAGAGGTAAGTAAACTAATTGAAAAATTAGAGCAAGATGATGATGTGCAAAAGGTTTTCCATAATATGGCCTGAGCAACAGCTTATTCACACATCATTTCTCGTACCACCTCCTCAATTTCCTCGGCATTAGGTTTGCTAAAATAGTCCCCATCACTACCATAAGCTGGACGGTGTGCCTTTGCAGTAAGCGTACGTGGTGCTACATCCAGATATCGATACCCGCCTTGTTCCTCCATTACTTTATTGAACAGATAAGCGGCGGCTCCACCGGGAACATCTTCATCTACAAATAAAATGCGATTTGTTTTTTGCAGCGATTTTACGGTGCGTTGTGAAAGATCAAAGGGAACTAAGGTCTGCACGTCGACAATCTCACAACTGATACCAGAAAGTTCAAGTGATTGCGCTGCTTCTTGTATAATTCGAAGTGTTGAACCATACGAAATAATTGTAATGTCTGTTCCCTCTCTAATAATTTCAGGTTCACCAAGTGGCACTGAAAACTCGAGTAAATTAGAAGGAAGTTTTTCTTTGAGTCTGTATCCATTCAGACATTCAATTACTAAACCTGGATCATTGCTTTGCAATAATGTGTTGTACATACCAATCGCCTGCGTCATATTGCGGGGTACACAAATGTGCATTCCACGTAATGCATTAATGATCATTCCCATTGGTGATCCGCTATGCCAGATACCTTCCAAGCGGTGACCACGCGTGCGAACAATTATCGGACAAGCCTGTTTGCCACTAGTTCTATATTGTAGGGTGGACACGTCATCACTCAAGGGCTGCAAACCATACAAGAGATAATCCAAGTATTGAATTTCTGCAATGGGTCGAAGTCCTCTCATGGCTAGTCCGATACCACTTCCCATGATAGTTAACTCGCGAATTCCAGTATCAAAAATGCGGGTTTTGCCAAACTTCTCCTGTAATCCACTAAAGCCCTGGTTCACATCTCCAATCTGCCCCAAATCTTCTCCAAATGCAATCAATTTTGGATTAGCATTGAACTGTGCTTCAAAAAAACGGTTGATGACTTCGAACCCATTTACCAAAGGAGCCTCCCCAAAAAATTGTGGCGGAACTGGTTTTACTTTCAATGCGCTTTTAGGACCCTCGTCGTATAAATAAGAATTATAGATTCGCTGACCTTCTAATTTTAAATTTTGATAAACCTCCTTGAGTGTCGAACCGGCTTCCGTATCATTACAAAGCTGAATAGCTCGATACAAAATGCGAAGAATATCTCTACGCAAAGGACTTCGAATACCCTCCAACTCATTGACTAACGCATTCAAATCCGCCTGCCTATTAGGAACGGAAGATGCAGTCTCGTTAAGTAACGCAACAGCATGAATAGATAATTGGCGTAGGGGCTTCAAATACTCACTCCAGGCTTTATCACGACTAGCTTTCGCCTCCTCTTTGGCATGTGTGGCTATCTCATCCAATTCAGAAGCAGATGCCAAGCCATTTGAAAGAAGCCACTCCTTCATTTTCACTAATCCATCCCACTCCTTTTCCCACTCTAAACGTTCTGGTGTTTTGTAACGCTCGTGACTACCAGAGGTAGAATGCCCTTGCGGCTGTGTCAATTCTTCGACATGAAAAAGCACAGGGATATGCTTTTCTCTGGCAAGACCGATACCTTCTTCAAAAGCTTCACACATGCCCGCATAATCCCAACCTTTCACTTTATAAATCTGAATACCCGATTCTTCTTCTGTTCGCTGCATTCCTTCCAATGCGGCAGAGATGGATCCCTTTGCAGTTTGATATTGTTTGGGAACAGAAATTCCATATCCGTCGTCCCAAACAAAAACAGCTAATGGAACTTGTAAAACTGCTGCAGCATTCATTGTTTCCCAAAAATGACCCTCGCTCGTTGAAGCATCTCCAATAGTTGCAAAACAAACTTCATTGCCCTGATTAGAAAGATGAGACAACGAATGCAGTTCCTTTAAATCCCTAAAAATGCGAGAGGCATGCGCCAATCCCAGTGCACGAGGCATTTGCCCAGCTGTGGGGGCAATGTCGCTGGAACTATTTTTTGTATTGGTAAGTGTAAGCCACTCTCCCGTTCCATCTACAAATGGTGTCGCAAAAAAATTATTCATTTGACGACCGCCACTAAACGGCTCGCGGCCTAAATCAGCATCCGCATAGAGCTGTGCAAATAATTGTTCTCCAGTACCCATTTCAGCGGCTAAAACAAATGTCTGGTCACGGTAATAGCCACTTCGAAAATCCCCCGGTTTAAAGAACTTTGCCATAGCAACCTGAGCCACTTCTTTTCCATCGCCAAAAATGCCAAATTTGGCCTTTCCACCAAGTACCTCTTTACGTCCTAATAAGCTAATTTCTCGGCTCAAACAGGCAATTCGGTAATCGCGAAGTACGCTGGATTTAAAAAGCTCAAAAGACAACTTTTCCTGGCTCATTGTAGCTTCCATGGGGACAAAAATAGGAAGAATACCTGGGGGTTAGCAAAATGCTAAAAATTGAAACTCCCTGTGAAATGATTGCTGTTAGGTTCGATTTTAAGTATATTTGTTTTAAATATAATACCATGAAAACTATATTATTTGGTACGTTCCTAAGCTTCCTATCCCTTGCCGTAGTAGCACAAACTAAAGTTGATGCCGTTATTAAAATGAATACAGAAAAGTATGATTTCGGAAAGATCAAACAAGGCGAGCCTGTGACCTACTCATTTGAAATCAAAAACATAAGCGATAAGCCAATTGTAGTTGAAAATAGTTGGGCTAGTTGCGGTTGCACTACTCCTGAGCGTATTGCCGAGCCTATTCAACCTGGGACTTCTGCTAAGCTTAAAGTTCAATACAACGCAGCAGCAGTAGCTCCTTTCACTAAGGATGTAAATATCAAATTTGCTGGAATAGACGAAGTAAAAACAGTAAAGATCACTGGAGAAGTGCTGAGCTCTGAAGCATATCTTGAGTTACAAAAGCAAACATCAAAACCAGCGCCAGTAAAAAAATCATAAACATCTAGAAATTCATTACTAAACTCTTAAACCTCCTTTTGGAGGTTTTTTTATTGCCTACCGAATCAATGTGAGCTTTCCCTTTTGTATGAACCCATCGGGATATTTAATCACAAAAATTAAAACACCGGTTTGCACTGGCACCCCTTTGTACGTGCCATCCCAATTGACCGCAGACCCGTATGCGTTAAACACCATTGATCCAGATCGATCAAAAACATGAACCTGTGTACCGTCTGAGAGATCCAAATTTGGAATAATCCATTGATCATTTTTACCATCACCGTTGGGTGTAAATGCAGTAGGAACATACAACTTTTCAATAACAGAGACCACCACCTGGTCTGAGTTGATACAATTATTTGTGGAAGTTACTTGGACTGTGTAGGTCTGTGTTAAAGGTGGCGATGCAACAGGATTTAATAGAGTTGCATCACTTAAATATAATGAGGGCACCCATTGATAAAGATTGCCCACTACCCCATCTGAAGTAGCCCTAATTTGAATGGAACGTCCACCAAGGATAGTACGATCAGGCCCTGCATTGATAATAGGTTTAGGGTGGACTGCAGCTATATGCACATTTGAAGCAATGCGACAAGTCGTAATAGACATTGAACCAGCTTCCGCAACAGTCAAACGATAAGCATAATAACCCGGAGTGCTATTAGACCGGTTGAGTTGCAACCCATTTGCACCAGTTATATCAACCCAATTTCTGCCAGTATCCACACTTAACTGCCATTGATATACCGGTGAGGCAAACCCTGATGAAACAGTTGCCAGGTAACGAATTGGCTGCTGTTGGTCCTCGCAAAAACGAGCTGTATCAAATCCAGACGATGCAATTGAACGAATTGCTGGCCCACAGGGACGAAATGTTATATCGTCTAGCGCCAAGTCATTACCATTTCCTCCTGGTGAATTATTGGTAATTCTCAACACAACACTAGTATTACCTGATCCTGTGGTAAAGAAGAATCCGACCTGCTCCCAGGTTGCTTGTGGGGCCACTCCAATATCACCCGTTGCATATTGATTGAGAATCACCCCTCCAACGGTTTCTACCTTAAAACTAAGGTTGGGTTTAATTAAGCCTGAATTGTTAACAACATTCAATACCCATGCCGAAAATTCATAAGTTGTATTCGGGCAAAGATTTGAGACCGTTTGTACAAAAAAGTCGCCAGGATTATTTGATGCATTCACCATCATGAAAGCCCCTCCTCCGGTGTGATCTGCAGAAACGGAGTGCCATTGTCTGCCGCAAGAAGATTGATAAGTGGTGATGCTATATTCCCCATCGTTAGGGCAAGAGTTTGTTGTTAAACGATAACCCGGCGCTGTGAATGAATAAGAAGAACTACCTGTTCCAAAATTTATATTAACAACAGGGTCTCCTAAACTACCTGTACACAATTGCGCAACTGTGCTTGTAGACACAAAAAGCAATACAGACCCAAGTAATAAAAAAAGTAAATAGTTCTTGAATAAACTCTTAAAAGTCACGTGCAAATGTAACCTAATTCGATGGAGAGATAATTACCTTTGCATCATGCCATCTTTATCAATTAGGGGGGAGCAAATGCCTCCCTCGCCCATAAGAAAATTAGTCCCCTTTGCCGAAGCTGCGAAAAAAAAGGGTATAACCGTGTATCATCTAAACATCGGTCAGCCAGATATTGAAACACCACCAGCAATTTTAGATGCAGTCAAAAATGCAAACATCCCGGTCTTGGAATATAGTCATAGTGCAGGGAATGAATCGTACAGAAAAAAACTGGTGGAGTATTACGCAAAATCTGATATCGCGCTTACACCACAGCAGATAATTATTACTACAGGAGGCAGCGAGGCAATTTTATTTGGATTTTTTACTTGTTTAAATCCAGGCGACGAGGTTATTGTTCCAGAGCCCTTCTATGCAAACTATAACGGATTTGCCTGCGCAGCCGGAGTTACAGTAGTACCCATCACTTCAACCATTGAATCAGGGTTTGCACTACCTCCTATAGTAGAATTTG
>JBILMC010000033.1:0-9780 GCA_044375755.1 Chitinophagaceae bacterium | reverse complement strand
CTCGGAGTAGGTAGCTGAAGCGTTTGTTGTAGTCGCCTCTTGTCCGTTACCAAAACGCCAGAGGTACTGCATGGTTCCAGTAAGTAAGGTAGTTGTATTGGTAAAGACAAAACTATTACCCCGTAAACATTGATCATCATCGTTAATCGTAAAGGCAGGTACTGGATTAGGCTTCACCACTACCTGTTGCTGCACGCTGTCTACACAACCATTATTACTTGTCACAACCAATGTGACGGTGTAGGTGCCCACTGCAGGATAACTATAGGTAAGAGTGGAGGCCGTTGACTGCGCTCCATTACCTAGACGCCACAAATAAGTGAGCGTACCCGAGGTAATTGTTGAAGTACTCGCCAATACAAAACTATTACCCACAAAACACTGTGATGCATTATTAATAGTAAATGAAGCAGTTGGCGTATAGTTTACAATTACCCGCTGCTGCACGCTGTCTACACAACCATACTCACTGGTGGCCACTAAAGTGACCGTATACGTACCTACCTGCGTGTAGGAGTGCGTGGTGTTCGATGACGTAGACGTCGCTCCGTCCCCAAAGTTCCACAGGTAGGTCATAGTACCTGTTACAATTGAAGAGGTATTAGTGAATACAAAATTATTAGTCCCTTGACACTGCGAAGAACTGTTAACCGTAAAGGAAGGCTGCGGCTGCGGACGAATAATAACCAGCTGTCTTGCGGTATCCCTACATCCATTACTACTAATTACAATCAACGTAACTGTATAAGTACCCGCCTGCGTGTAGGAATGAACCGGGTTGACTAGCGTAGAGGTTTGCTGATTACCAAAATCCCATAGGTAAGTCATCGGGCCGGAACTGATCGTAGAATTGTTGCTAAATACAAAACTATTACCCCGTAAACACTGTGAAGGATTATTAACCGTAAAGGCAGCTCTTGGTACAAGACCAATAACCGTTACTTGCTGCGTAACACTATCACGACAACCGTTCTCACTGACCGCCACTAATTTTACCGTGTACACACCAGGTAGTGCATAGGAGCGAGAACCGTTGAGTGAAGTAGAAGTACCCCCATCGCCGTAGAACCAAGTGAATGTTAAGTTACCCGCCGCTATAGTGGAGGTGTTCGTAAATATAAAGTTGTTACCCGATAGGCACTGCGGAGTAGCATTCACTGTAAAGGAAGGCGTAGGCTTAGGATACACTGTCATAATCCTAGACATGCTATCTACGCAGCCGCTACCACTAGTCACAAAAAGCGTAACAGTGTAGTTGCCCGGCAGCGTATACACATGCTGAGGGTTAGCCTCTGCACTTAAAACACTACTACCAAAGTTCCACAAATAACTAATTGAGCCACTACTTATAGAAGACTGATTGGTGAAACTAAATAAATTACCATTGATACACTGTGTAGAATCGTTAACCGTAAATAGTGCCACAGGCTGCGGATAAACAGTAACAACCCTGGTAGTTGTACTTTGACATCCATTATTACTACTTGTTGTCAGTGTAACCAGATAAGTTCCTGGAGCAGGATAGGAGTAAGAAGGATTTACCAATGTAGACGTTTGGTTATTACCAAAATCCCATTGATAACTCATTGTACCGCTAGTAATAGTCGACTGATTAGTAAATACAAAAAGATTACCCCTAAAACATTGCGCCAAACTATTGACCGTAAACTGTGTAAGTGGCCTTGGATTTACCGTAATCGTTACCGCACGACTCGTGTCGCGGCAACCAAGGGTACTCACCACAACCACTCGGTAAGCGCCAGAAGTTCGAGCGGTATACTCCCTAGCAGTTGCGCCATTTATAACTGCGCCATTTCGTAACCACTGATACGTAGCTGCAACTCCAGCTCGCAGTATAGCACTATCAGATTCACAAAATATCGGATTACGGATAATTGAAATTGATGTATCTGGAGATAATGTTACGTTGACACTTGTGGTACAACTATTGATTCCATCTGATAAAGTAACATTATAAGTAGAGGGCAGCAAAGGAGTAACCGTGATGCAGTTTGTTGTTTGATTAGTAGACCACAAAACTGAAGGTCGACAGCTACGGATAATCCCTTCACTATTTGTCTGGAAAATTCGTAAATAAGACTGCCCATTTACCGAGGTAAAACCTCCAACAGCTAAAATATCTCCATTAGGTTTGACAGTTATTGTTTCTTGAGTATTAGAATTAGTTTGGGAAACATTTACTTTATTAAACGAATTATCAAGACTGCCATCAGCATTTAATCGATAAAATCCCTCTACGCTACCACCTGACATCACTAATATTTTACCATTAGGCAAAACTTTAAAGTCATAAATACTCGCATAGGCGTTATTAATAAAACTATTATCAACAGATCCGTCCGCATTTAATCGGACAAGGCTACGCGAAACACCATTCACTGTAAATATTCCACCAACCAAAATTTTACCATCAGGTAGAATATGGTTTCTAAATACAGAACCTGATGTAATAGGACTTGTAAATGTATTATCTATGCTCCCATCCGCATTTAATCGAGCAATCAAGTTCACATTTGTAATATTATTATAGTTCTGAAAAGGCCCACTGATTAAAACCTTACCATCGGGATATGCACTTATATCTAATATATTACTATTAACACTAGTATTACCATCACCCTGGAATGACGCATCAAGAGTACCATCAGAATTGAGCCGACATATTCTTCGTCTTATGATACCATTGTATGATTCAAACTGACCTGCTACAAGGATCTTACCATTATTTTGAATCTCAACATCCCAAGCTTGACCACTGAGCCCGGTGCCAATAGTGAAAGTCTGGTCTATACTATAATCGCTATTTAGTCTTACAATTCTATTTCTGCTTTCATTAGCATAGGATGAAAACTCACCAGCTAAAATAATTTTATTATCAGACTGAAACTCCATAGCAGTGATGCCAAATTGCGAGGACGTGAACTGGTTAGACAAAGAATTAAGCACAACTGATCCATCTTCATTTAATACAATAAAACCGCTGGTTTGATTGTTATTGTACTGACTAAACTGTCCGCTCAAATAAATTTTATCATTAAAAAATTTAGCCTCTCGAAGAGCCCAAATTTGCTGAAAATTAAATCCTCCAGCATTAAATCCGGAGTTGGGCGACAAACATAAAATTGAATTAGTGCCCCAGGAGGTAGAATCTAAACATAGCGTAGCACTTGCTCCACGGCAAATAGTGGTATCACCTCCAATGATACGATTGTTAATCAAACTCAAATAAGTACTATCACTTGAGGTTGAAGGACATGCTGGTGGCGTGGTAACTGTCACTCTATAGAAACCGCTGTTTGTAGGTCTAATTGTTCTTGTAGTAGCACCTGTATTCCACAAGTAAGAAGTATAATCAGGTCCAGCATCAAGCACAGCACTTGATCCGCACACTCGCGTCGTGTCTGAGAAAGGATTATAGGGATTTGGAAAAATATTTACACGTACACTATCTCTACAAATTGTAATACCATCAGTAACTGTTACGTAATAGGTAGTAGACTGTGTTGGAGAAACAGTAATTGAGTTGGTACCTGCGCCTGTTGACCAGGTAACAGTGGGACGGGATTGATACAGGGATTGCACTTCTATTTGTGATAATGCACGATTCCAAATACCAATATCATCTAAAGAGCCTTTATAATAATATAGGGGCATATTTCCATCTCTTCCAATTGCTACTAACCCATCACTAGCATAGTAAACAGATGCACTCGCTGTAAAAGCAGAGTCCACACGCTGACCATCTAAATAGAAACGAGCCATAACTCCATCAAATGTTCCGAGAATATGATGCCAGTTACCGTCGTTTACGCCACTGGTCGAACGCAAATAAGTAGCGTTATTTTGATTAGAAGTTGTGTGTAAATTGAAAGAAAATCGATCAAGTGAATTATCATACAACAAAGAATAGCCATAAAAGCGGCTCCGAATTACTGAATATATTCCAGGCTGAGTTAGGTTAGGAGAAATTTTCACCCATGCAGATATACTAATCTTAGAGGGTTGAATACTAGAGTTAGACGCTATGCCAATGTAGTCATTTTGCCCGTCAAATAGATAAGCACTATTTGGCATTGAAAAACGATTTGGTATCAAGCTAGCTCCAAAAACAGCACCGTTATTATTATTGTTACCGGTAGCATCATTAGCATTCCCACAAAATGGCCAGAAAGCATTTAGCCCAGAGCGTAAGTTCTGTGGCAACTGTTCAACTGAACAAATATTTGGATTAAAACCCCAGTTTAATGTATCTACGTTGAGAGTAATTGAGGATCCATTACAGATTGTAGTATCACTATTTATAATATCTGCATTAATAAGACTTAAATAAGTACTATCAGATTCAATACAGCCATTACTATTTATAACGCTTACTCGATAAATACCACTAGTTGTTGGAGTAATTGTTTGGGTAGTAGCTCCAGTGCTCCAAGAATAGGAAGAAAAACCTGGTCCTGCGTTTAGGACTGTTGAAGCGCCACAAACTCTTGTGGTATCAGAGAGTGAATTATAGGTATTCGGAAAAACATTTATTTGTACACTATCCCTACAGGTGATTACACCATCCGAAACATCAACGTAGTAAGTAGTGGTTTGGTTCGGCGAAACACTAATGCTAGCTGTACGCTCGCCTGTTGACCAAATAATACTGACAGATCTACTAGTTGGAGTCTCAAATACATATGGTGTTAATTCAGAAGAAGTTTTGTCGTTCCATTTTCCTGAATTATTAGCCCAATTTGTTTCAGCATAATTTTCTTGATTTAAATTATTTGGCTCTCCAGGCACCCAATTTGTATATACGAGAGGATCTCCACTAATCCACTCCCAGCCTCCCCTAGGTTCTGAGTAAGATGCACTCATTGTGTTTTGAAATAGCCCAATCCAAGCAGAGCCCGCTGTAGGTAAAAGTGGCGCAACACTATTCGCGGCCATTCTAACAAGTAAGTTTGAAACAAGTGTATCTTTTTCTATTGTGTTAAGCACAGCTAGCCGACCATTAAACCATTGTGCAGAATCTCTTGCTTGTAGCCAACTTATACGATTATTACTAAGATAAAACTTTCTGTCTTGTGCTGAACCCAAATAAGAAAATCTATTTCTAAATGCCCGCAGAAGAGTGTCAACAGTTAATTGAACAGTAGATCCGGAGCAAATAGTTGTATCATTATTTATTATAGTTGCATTGACTAAGCTTAGATAGGTACTGTCACTAGCAGTACAGCCTAGCGAATTAGTAACTGTCACTTTATAAATTCCATTATTACTAGCTGTAATTGTCTGCGTCGTTCCCCCGTTATTCCAACTATAATTTGAAAATCCACTCCCAGCATTTAATACAGCTGAGCTACCACACAAACGAGTTGTATCTGAAAAAGGGTTTATTGCGAAACTACTAACAGGAATAGATGTGGAGGTTGAATTATATAATTGAGTTATTTCACAATCACTTAATACTCGATTATAAAATAATAAATCATCAATCTTACCTCCCCACCAATCACATCGCCCAGAATTGATATTACCAATCGTTAAACTATTCCCATTATAGTTAAAGGATGCAAATATGTTTTCATATCGTGTATAAACTAATTGTCCGTTTATATAGAATTTCCCCACTCCTAATGTGGCATCCACTGTATAAGCTATATGTTGCCAACTCAATGCCGGTACTGAATTAGGGGGGATAACATTCATTGTGGATGTGCACGACCCAAAATTAGCAGTATGCAAAGTGCGGCTCGTATTAGAAGAACCGTTAAATGAAAGGGAATACCCACCGCAACTATTAGCATTTTGATGAATATTAAAAACCCTAGGATTACAACCTCCTCCATCCATCAACACCCATACTGCAACTGAAAACTTTGTTTGAATTGAAAGCGATGGTGAATTTGGAACAAGTATATAATTATTTACTCCATTAAAAAAATATGCACTATTTAGAGCCCCAAACCGATCTGTAGTTAATGAGGCTCCAAATACGGTACCATTATTTGCATTTCCACTTATATCATTTGCATTTCCGCAAAAGGGATAATAAGCAACTAAGCCATTTCTAAGATTAACTGGTAAACTTGTCAAATTGCAAACCTGTGCAAAGACGCTGGTCTGACTGACCAAAAAAAATACAAGAATTAGGAACCCACATCTTGTTAGACGATACGGGAAATTAGCTTTCATAAGGATAGGTAGTTAACAGTCTTATAAATATATGAATTTGGTTTAATTCATGATCCCACCTAAAGGAGACAAAAATTAAACAAAAGCCATGTTTTGAGGAGCTTCTTTAACCAGATCAGAAAAAGAAAATACTATTTTTTTTAGTTATAATACTAAATATTTTAGCTTTACGATCTAAATCACTTCAGGATGGATAGTAAGACCTTTTCAGGCCAAGTGGCCTACCGGGGGAGCAAGAACTTCACCCAACAACAAGTACGCAGTGCCAATGCAACAGGATTTGGGGCAGCAGCCGACGATTACATGGAACGCGGAATTGACCTTAACGAAGAGTTGATCTGCAATAAACCCGCCACTTACTTCTTTCGCATGAAAGGAGATGCCATGAAGGAGGCGGGTATTTTTGATGGCGATGTATTAATTGTAGATCGCTCGGTTCCCTTAGCAAATGGAAAAGTAATTGTAGCAGTACTCAATGGCGAGTTACTGGTGAGACGCTTTCACAAAAATTTTTCTTCTGCGTTTTTAATTCCGGAGAATAGTCGCTACAAAGCAATCAACCTCGCTGAGTTCACCGACTTTACAGTATGGGGAGTGGTAACCTATACGATACATCCACAGGGATAGTGCTACGCGCAGCTGTACTAAAATAATAGAGGAGATCATGAAAGCCATCGTTGACTGTAATAATTTCTACTGTTCGTGTGAACGACTCTTTCAACCAAAGTTTGAGAAAAGGCCGGTGGTAGTACTTAGCAATAATGATGGCTGTGTTATTTCCCGCAGTGACGAAGCCAAGCAATTGGGCATCGCCATGGGCGTGCCACTATTTGAAGTACGTTCGTTAATTCGAGAAAAAAACATTGCTGTTTTTTCTTCCAACTATGCACTCTATGGCGATTTAAGCTGGCGCGTCATGGAAACACTTCGCATTTTGCTGGGTAAAGAACGCGTAGAAGTTTACTCAGTAGATGAAGCATTTCTTGAACTCGATGCCATGAGCGAAAAAGAGTTAGCAATACTCGCGCTTTCCATTCGCAACACTATAGAAAAATGGACCGGTATCCGTGTCTCTATTGGCGTAGCCCCTACACGCACCCTTGCTAAACTCGCTAATCGTCTTGCCAAAAAAAATAAGATCGCTACTAATTGCATAATGGTACTCTCCGAACTTCCGGATATTGAAAAAGCCTTACGTAGTACAGCTGTGTCTGATCTCTGGGGCATTGGGCGTCGCTATGCAAAACAACTTCATGAGAAATGGAGTATTTACGACGGCTGGCAACTTGCACAAGTCAGTGAATCGTTTGCAAATAAATACTTAGGTGGCGTAGTAGGTACACGTCTGGTACGCGAACTGCGCGGTATTCCTTCGCGGATGATGGAAGAAGAAAGGGTACAAAAAAGAATGATCGCTACTACACGTATGTTTGGTCGTCGTGTGTACGAACTAACCGAAATAAAAGAAGCAATTGCCACCTATACCGCGCGCGCTGCAGAAAAACTGCGACGCCAATTTAGTGCATCAAGCCATATTCATGTATTTATTATTGCACACCGCGAAGGAGAACGGCATGGTATAGCCTACGATAATCATCGCTATTTAGATAAACCTAGTTCGGACTCCAGCTTATTGATTCGGGTAGCCATTGACCTTGTAACAAGCATTTATAAAAAAGGATCCGCTTACAAAAAAGCAGGCGTTATCCTCAGCAATATTGTCCCTGAAGCAGCAAGACAAGGCTCACTATTTGATACTTCACCCAGCACCGATGATCGTTTATCGCTGATGCTCGCGATTGATAACATCAATTTTAGTTTACCCCCTGCGCACGAGCCGCAGCATGATAGCATTTTGCGTTTCGCTGCGGCAGGTACCAATCGAGGATGGAAAATGAAACAGGAATATCGCTCGCCGCGCTATACTACTAAATGGTATGAGATGGCTAAGGTGAAATAGTTACTGATACTTTTTAACTAGATCAGAGAGTATCTTCCGATCTGCATCCGTAATCATTTTGGTAGTATCCTGCTGTACAAAATGAATTTTAAAAGATTGGATCGCATTTTTCTCATTAGCAATATTATAACCAATGATACGCAGAGCTTGCAGCGCATTAAAATTATCAGGCACTTGTACATTGGTTGTGTCATACCAGTAACCATAACCGTTACGCGCTAATTCTTCCCATGGAAAATTTCTATTGGGATCTACTTTACGTCCAGGAGCAATATCAGCATGTCCCACAAAATTGGCCTGCGGAATATTGTAAGCACTTTTTAGATGCCCAAGTATTGTTAGTAAACTATTAATTTGATTAGGTGTGAGTTTTTCATACCCATCATTATCAATCTCAATACCGATACTAGAAGAATTAAGATCTGTAGCCCCACCCCACTTACTCACACCGGCATGGTGTCCACGCAATAGATCGTTAAGCATATGATGCACTGTGCCGTCTTTACAAATGACATAATGAGAACTCACGGCCGTGCGAGGGAGTGTGAAGGTGCGCAATGTTTGATCGCAACTTGTTTGTGCCGTATGATGAATTACTACTAAACTGGGTTTGCGCATCGAAAAATTAGTAGTGCCTACCCAAGAACTCGCCGTTGCAAAAGAATCTTTCACGGGGTATTCCCGAAGTAACTTAGCAAAAGACTTCACCTGTTTTTTGTAGACTTTATTGGTGACAGCATATTTATTTGTTGTGCAACTAGCCATCCAAAATACTAACGCGGTACTGATGAGTAGAATCTTTTTCATCCTCTAAATTTTCTTTTTTGAAATCCTCCCCGCTTGGGCTTTCCACTACTTGTTTTCCTTTTGGGTTCATATAGCGGTGTAGCACCTAGTTCAGCAGGAACAGATGCTTTTTCAATTTCTTTTTCCAGCAGGGTTTCTATTTCTCCAAACTTACGTTGATCTTCTTCACTCACGAGTGTATAAGCTGTGCCCTCCGCTTCTGCTCGTGCAGTACGACCGATACGATGAACATAATCTTCGCCATCACCTGGCACATCCCAGTTGATCACTAAATCGATTGTGTCAATGTCAATACCACGGCTGATAATATCTGTGGCAACTAACAAGGGCACCCGTCCACTGGCAAAAGCGCCTAGTACATTTTCACGGACCGCTTGCTCTAAATCAGAATGAATCTCTTCTACAGTAAATCCTGCACGTTTGAGATTTCTGGTGAGCTCTTTAACGGTTTGTTTGCGACTACAAAACACTACAGCATTTTTATAGGGAGTTTGCCTAAGAAGATTACTGATCAGTGGCATCTTTTGAGACTCATATACCACAAATGCTTTTTGCACTATTTTCTCAGGCGGTTTTGAAATTGCAATATTTATCTCAGCCGGATCACGTAAAATTTTTCGGGCCAGGGCACGGATCTTTTCTGGCATCGTAGCAGAAAAGAGTAGGGTTTGTCTCGAAGAAGGAACATGTGTTAAGATTTTATTCAAATCTTCTTGAAATCCCATGTCCAGCATTCTATCCGCTTCATCTAAAACTAAAAATTGCAGTTGCTTAAAATTGACATACCCCATATTCAGATGTGCAATCAA
>JBILMC010000075.1:0-6397 GCA_044375755.1 Chitinophagaceae bacterium | reverse complement strand
TAATTACTAATGAGTTTCAAGGTTGGCTAGAGGGACAATTTGAGTTTGTGACATTACCTTCTATACTCCAAAAAGTGCTTCATACACATTACCCTTCTCAAGTGGAAAGCCCTCCTAATTTCCCACCTACCTCTACTTTTCGGTTTGGCGGCAACACACAAAATGTAGAACCTTTTCTGCAACTTTTTTCACTGGACTTTAAAGGATTCAATCAATTGGTATTATCCGGAAACTTTGAAGGCCCGACCAATTCTTTCTCTACGTCCCTTATCATTCCTCAAGCATCATTTCAGCAATATGGTGTTGACAGCTTGGTGCTTCGCTCAAGAAGTGATGGAAAAAAAATTGAGCTGGACGCTACCGCTAAAGCTATAAAGTTAAACGAAGCGATCTCTCTGCCTCCCATATCAATAAAAATTAGTGGGCATAACGACTCAACCGAGGTTAATCTTTTTTCTGCATCTGATAAACGCGTTGAGAAAATTAACCTAAATGCATTGGTACGAACATTCCAGGAAGGAATTGCAGTGGATTTTGCTTCTTCTGATTTTACACTCAATGGTAAGTCATGGACCTTAAATGAAGGAGGAAATATATCCTTGCGAAAGAACAACCCTGCGCAAGGATACCTGCGACTGTCAGAAGGCGAGCAAGAGATTGTTATTAAGACTGTGCAGAAAAAACAAAACGAAGCTGATCAACTACAGCTTTCGATACAAAAACTAAATCTGAATGACATCTCCCCATATTTTTTACCAGACAACCGCCTGGAAGGACTTGTATCTGGAGATTTTACCATTAACGATCCATTAGGTAACCTCTCTATAAAATCTGAGAATATAAATTCAAAATTATTACGATTGGACAATGACTCCATTGGTGAGATAACTTCCAGTTTACAATTTGAAAACAAGACAAATACGTTACGTGCAAAGGGAAACACGTTGAATCAAAAGGAATATTTGGGATTTGACCTGGAGCTTTTTTTCAATGATTCCTTGCTTACAAATAACAGAATTAATTTACAAGCACGCTCTTATCCTATTCAACTATTAGAGCGATTTTTGGGTGATCTTTTTTCTGACATAACAGGTTATTTAACTGGAGATGTTTCTATTTTGGGTGACCTCAACCGGCCAGGAGTGATCGGGAAAGGAAGGCTTAAAGAGGCAGGTCTGCGCGTAAATTATACTCAATGCTATTATAAAATCGAAGACAAGGATCTTGAGCTTACAACCTCAAGAATTGACTTAGATGGAATGGTACTCAAAGACACTGTCACTGGAAACCCCATCTATTTAACAGGTGGTATTGATCACGAATCTTTTTATAATCTCTTTTATGATTTAGATATATCTACGCGTAAGCCGGGTACGCGAGGAGCAACGGAGAACCGTCCCGTCCAACTATTAAAAACCTCTGCGGCTGACAATTCTCTTTTTTATGGCGATGTAAAAGGAACGGCACTGTTACAATTAAGAGGCCCAGAATCAGACATGGCTATGACACTAAATGTAGTTGCCTCTGAAAAAGATAGCAGCCATTTTACTTTACCACCAGGGTATAGCAGAGAAAGTGGAATCGCCGACTTTTTGGTAGAGCGCAAGTATGGAAGTGAAATGGCCGGAGAAAAAAAGAAAGGCAATGGAGATAATATTGTTTACGATGTAGAATTAACAGCAAATCCGCTTGTGGAAGTCAAAGTACAACTGGATGAATTGACTGGTGATGAGATCAAAGGAAATGGCTCAGGTACTTTCAAAATAAGATCCGGCACCATAGAACCACTTACACTTCGTGGACGGTTTGACATAGCTGAAGGTAATTACCTATTTACCTTTCAATCTTTTTTCAAAAAACCTTTTGAAATTAAAAAAGGGGGAACTAATTATATCGAGTGGACCGGAGATCCCTATGACGCCAACATAAAATTTGAAGCGCAATACAAAGCAGAACGTGTAAGCTTTTCTCCACTTGCTAGCACCCTTAATCTCACTGCAGATGCTAGCAATGCTAGGAGTGATGTATTTGTGGTTGCCCGGTTGAGCAATAAATTATTTAAACCAACTATCGATTTTTACCTGGACTTCCCCCCCAACAGTGTTGCTAATTCAAATCCAGAATTGGGACTTTTACTGAAGCAGCTCCAACAAAATACCAATGAACTCAATAGACAGGTGACATATCTGATTGTGTTTAACAGTTTTGCACCAAACGAATTAGGAGGGGCCCTTTCTGCCTCGGGCGTTAACGTCAGCACTATTTCGGGAATGTTACTGTCGGTGGTAAGTGACCAAATCAATAAATTGTTTAATAACCTATTGAAAAACGACAAATATCGAATCAACCTAAATACCTCACTCTACAATAGAAATCTTATAGCTGGCAATAACACCGCATTATCTTTAGGTAGCAATGTTAACTTTTCAATTGGCAGATCATTTTTTAATAACCGATTTACAATCTCTACCGGGTTGGGCATGGACGCTCCGCTTGGGCAAAATCAAACTACTAGTCTTCAACAAAGTATACTCCTCTTGCCAGATGTTACCATGGAATGGTTAGTCAACCCAAGCGGAACTATTCGGGTTTCCTTTTTTTACAGAACAAACGCCGATTACCTTTCTGCCACCTCTACATCCACCGCTTCACGGTCAAGAAGAACAGGCGGAAGCCTTTCATATAAAAAGGAATTTGACAAACTGGGAGACCTATTTCGTAGAAAAAAGAAAAAATAATTAAATAGCTGATTTTCAATATTTTAAACTTCTTTTACTCTCCTATCCGACAGAAATAACTTGATAGCGATTCATGAGCTTTAAAAAAGTTGCTCACCTAGTTCTAACACATTACTTTTCAAGGCCTCCATTCGGGATAAATACTTAAATTTATAAAGGAATATTCCCTTTCTTTGCAAGCGAAAACCAAATTACTATGCTTAAGAGAATCCTCTTTTTGTTAGTGGTCAGTTTATTTTCTAGTTCTGTGTTATTTGCACAGGTGACCACCGCAGTCTTAACTGGTGATGTAAAAAGCAACACCCGTGAGCCTTTAGTGGGCGCAACAGTCGTTGCTACACACCTGCCTTCTGGTACAAAATACACCACCGTATCTCGTGCCGGCGGTCAGTTCACAATCCAGAACATGCGTGTAGGAGGGCCCTACTTAATCGAGGTCAGTTTTGTTGGACACAAAGCAGAAAAGTACGATAACGTATTTCTACAATTGGCTGAGCCTTTCTTGTTAAATGCCGAATTAACAAACGCTACTGCGGCACTTGAAAATGTTGTTGTCAGCAGCAGAAGAAATTCTATTTTAAATGCGGGAAGAACTGGC
Organism: Chitinophagaceae bacterium; assembly: GCA_044375755.1. Lineage (GTDB taxonomy): Bacteria > Bacteroidota > Bacteroidia > Chitinophagales > Chitinophagaceae > JJ008. Next base: position 3,061 of record JBILMC010000075.1, on the reverse strand, counting down.
GCAGTTACCAACGTTGGTACTCGCCAAATCAATCAACTTCCTACCATCAGCCGAAGCCTAAACGATATTACGCGCGTTACCCCCCAAGCCAATGGAGCATCTGTAGGTGGTGGTAATTATCGTCAAAATAACTTTACGGTTGACGGATCTGATTTCAACAACAGTTTTGGTATCGGTTCAAACTTACCAGCTGGTGGCGCTCCCATCTCTTTGGATGCCATTGATGAAATTTCAGTAAACATCACTCCTTTTGATATCAGGCAATCTGGCTTTATCGGATCTGCGATCAACGCAGTAACCAGAGCCGGTACTAATACCTTTTCAGGCTCTGTTTATAATTATTTCAGAACGGAGAAACAGCGAGGCGACCAGGTAGAAGCTTCTAAGTTCATTCGTCCTACTGAAGAATTCAAACAATACGGTTTCCGCCTAGGTGGTCCAATTATCAAAAACAAGTTATTCTTCTTCCTAAACTACGAAACAGAGAATCAGCCTAAATCTATTCAAAACTTTTTTGCAGCTACTGCGGCTGCTCCTTATGGAAGTGCGCCAAATATTGTGCGTCCTACTGCTGACTCCCTAAACTTTATTAGCCAATTCCTTTTTGACAAATTTGGTTATGTAACGGGACCTTACCAAGGTTATGTCCCCAATATCGAACGTACAAAATACTTAGTTCGTTTAGACTGGAATATAAATGCAAAACACCGCATGAATATTCGTTACAGTCAAGTAGAAGGCGGAGAACCTTTTACTCCTAGCACTTCTTATTCGGGATCAAATGTTAATTATACCAGTACCCGCACAGCAAGCACGGCACTTTGGTTTAAAAATTCAAACTATTTCCAGGGCGCTAACCTTTACTCTTTGGCTGCAGAGTTAAACTCAACTTTTGGTAAGGCAGCAAACACTTTACGTGCTACTTACACTTTCCAAAATGATTCCCGTTCTACAGATAGTCAGATCTTCCCATTTGTAGACATTTTAAGTAATACGGGTGGTGTAACAGGCCCTGCACCTTATACCTCTTTTGGATATGAGCCTTTTAGCTTTGGAAACCTTCGTCAGGTAAAAACCTACTCGATTATCGATAATCTTAGCTGGACAAAAGGAAAAAACAACTGGACAGTGGGTGGACAGTTTGAATTGAGTGAGACAATCAACGGTTTCCAACGTTTTGCAACCAGCTACTACGTGTTTAATACATGGGCAGATTTTGCAAATGGAAATAGACCACGAGATTTTGCAATTACTTACTCGCTATCTAAGAACTTTGCTCCTGCATTCTCTGCATTCAAATTTGGGCAATACTCTGCATATGCACAGGACGAGATTAATGTTAACAAAGACTTACGTGTTACGCTTGGCTTGAGAGTGGATCTTCCAACATACCCAGATGTACCACAGATCATTACTCACCCGCTTGTAAAGAATATGAATTTTGAAGCTGGTGAAGTTATCAATACCGGTAACCTACCAAAGAATCGTTTGATGTGGTCTCCGCGCGTAGGTTTCAACTGGGATCTTTACGGAGATCGTTCTTTACAGATTCGTGGAGGAACTGGTGTTTTCACTGGTCGTGTACCCTTTGTATGGATTGTTAGCCAATCAGGTGATAACGGTATGATCCAGGTGACACAATTCTGGAACAACTTTGCAACGCCTGGACCATTCAATCAAAATCCTGCCGCCTACAGACCTTCAACTGTACCTACAGCTGGTACAATTGTTCCAGGTAGCGTAACTGCATTGGTGCAAGACTTCAAAAATCCTCAGAGTTGGAAATCTACCATTGCAATTGACACGCGTATCGGAAAAGGAATCATTGGTACATTGGAAGCGATTTTTAATAAAGACCTTAATACTGCAATTTTCCGTAATCCCAACATGATCGCCCCAGCTGCATTAAATATTGCTGGATATCCTGACAACCGCCCCATTTATGGATCAACTGTTCAGACTCGTTTCATCAACACCTTGAACAACGGTATCCCTCAAGCTGGTGCATCAGGAGCGTTCAACCCAATTGTGTTGGATAACGGAAATCGCGGTTATTATTTCTCATTGACCGCTAAAATCGAAAGACAGTATAGTAAAGGTTTAGCTTGGTCTGTTGCCTACACAAAATCCATGGCATCTAACCTATTTGATGGTGGTGGTGACCAGCCTCTTTCTGCTTGGCAAGGAACAGCAAATGTATTCGGCCCCAATGCCCCTGCCTTGGGTTATGCTGACTATGTAGTACCTGACCGTGTAATTGCTACGATTTCTTACCGCAAAGAATATTTTAAGCACCTGGCTACTACAATCTCTGCGTTCTATAACGGCGCAACAAATGGTCGTTTCAGTTACGTATATGATGGCGACTTCAACCGTGATGGTGTTCAGGGTAACGACTTGATCTATATACCTACCACGGCACAGGTTCAACAAATGCTGTTCACTTCAAATACAGTAAATGGCATTACCTACAGTCAAGCAGATCAAAGAGCATTATTTGAGCGCTACATTCAGCAAGATAAATACCTGAGAGCACACCGCGGACAATTTGCAGAGCGTAATGGTGCTCAATTACCATGGCTAAATCGTTTGGATGTTAAGATCCTACAAGATTTATTTACAAACATCAAAGGAACAAAGAATACCCTGCAGTTCAGCATAGATATCTTCAACGCAGGTAACCTTATTGATCCAGGATGGGGTAAGTTGAAAACAATCAACAACAGTAGAATTTTGGCAGTTACCAATGCCAACAACTTGATACCAGGAGGTACAGTTCTTCCGATCTATCGTTTAGCAAGTGCCAACGGTGATATCATCACAAAAACTTTCCGCGATAATATAAGCACCGCCTCTACCTACTCTATTCAGTTTGGTCTTCGTTATTTATTCAATTAATTTAATCACGACCACTTAAAAAAGCCGCTTTACTTGAAGCGGCTTTTTTTATAGACGCACACGAAGATTATATTCCCCTCTTTAGGGTTAAATTGCCTATTGGAATGCCTATAGAAGCAAAACTCCTTAACCTTTTAAAAGACATTTAACCATGTCACGATTT
>JBILMC010000172.1:0-3452 GCA_044375755.1 Chitinophagaceae bacterium | reverse complement strand
TAAAACCGCAGACCTTTTAGTTTATAACGCCCATATATATACAGTAGATTCCAGTTTTCATGTGGCGGAAGCAATGGTTATTGATAAAGGATTGATAGTAGCTACAGGAAAAAAAACAGACCTTGAAGCTCAGTATTCTTTTCAGGTAAAGGAGGATGCAGCTGGTCAATATATTTACCCTGGATTTATTGACGCACACGCCCATTTTGTGGGTTATGCAATGAACCTCTTACAGGTTAATTTGGTAGGAACAAAAAGTTGGGATGAAATACTTCAAAAAGTAAAAGCATTCTCTAAAGAAAATCCGAAAGGTTGGATTACAGGTGGGGGCTGGGATCAAAATGATTGGACTACAAAAAATTACCCAGATAATACTGAGCTCAATGCATTGTTTCCCGATCGTCCTGTTTTGTTGACCCGCATTGATGGCCATGCAGCCATTGCGAATCAAAAAGCATTGCAGCTTGCTGGAATTACAGGTAAAGAAAAAATTATTGGAGGAGAAGTAGAGTCAGCCAATCAGAAACCTACTGGTATTTTGATTGACAATGCAGTGGACATAGTTAGCAGCAAGATCCCCGTAAAAACAGAGGAAGAATTCAGAACGGCGATCTCAAAAGCACAGGAAAATTGCGTTGCGATGGGTCTTACTACACTCAATGATTGTGGACTTGATTTTGATGTTGTAGAAAAATTAAAAAGATTACAAGAAGAAAACTTTTTACGCATGCGCCTTTACATAATGCTCAGTGATAAGGCGGCTAATTTTGAATATGCACAAAAAAGAGGAAAACTAATTGGCGACCGATTAACAGTTAGAAGTTTTAAAGTATATGGCGATGGCGCCCTCGGCTCTAGAGGAGCTTGTTTGCTAGAGCCTTACAATGATCGAGCAAATCATTTTGGTTTTTTACTAAGCAATGCTGAACACTACGACAGTGTTGCATCCTGGTGTTTTAAGAATGGCTGGCAAATGAATACCCATGCAATTGGTGATAGTGGTAACAGAGTGATTCTCTCCACGTATGCAAAATATCTTCCTGCTGGCAATGATCTTAGGTGGAGAATAGAACATGCGCAGGTAGTAAATCCAGCCGATATCCCTCTTTTTGGAAAGCATCGTATTATTCCATCCGTGCAACCAACGCATGCAACCTCTGATATGTACTGGGCACCCGATCGCTTGGGGACCGATCGCATATCACATGCGTACGCATATAAAGCGCTATTAAAACAAAATAATTGGTTGCCATTGGGCACTGATTTCCCAGTAGAAGATATTTCGCCATTTAAAACTTTCTATGCCGCTGTATTTCGTCAAGATGGTAATGAATGGCCGGCAAATGGTTTTCAAATGAATAATGCGTTGACCAGAGAAGAAGCCCTCCGAGGAATGACAATTTGGGCAGCAAAAGCAAATTATGACGAAAACAAAAAGGGGAGCCTGGAAGCAGGGAAATATGCAGATTTTGTAATACTGGATAAAGATTTAATGACAGTTACACCAAAATCTTTAAAAGAAATCACTGTAGTCGCTACTTACATAAACGGAAAAAAAGAATACTCACGCCAAAAAAACTAGCTGTATTAATTCGTTACTATAACACTTCCATTAAGAGTGAATCATTTTAAGGACCATTACAGAACTCTGGGGCTAGAACCGGGATCACCTCCGGCGTTAATCAAAAAAGCCTGGAGAAAATTAGTTCAACAACACCATCCTGACAAAACTGGCGGTATTCAATCAGGTCATATTTCATTCCAGGAAATCCAAGAAGCATATGAAACGCTGACCGATCCAGTCAAAAAGAAAAAATATTTAGAACAAAGATGGCTTCAACAGGTAACAAGAGGAGAAAGTGTGCGAAAACCAGAGACAGCTGAAGAATTTTTAAAGGCATGTCTGCAAATGGAGCAAAAAATTGCCAACATGAACGCATTTAGGATTGACGAAGATTATTTGATGCAGTACCTACTTTTTTTACTTTCCCCTTCTCATATAACTATTTTGAATTCATCGAAAGAAAACGAACTTTTATCAACATGCCTTTCGCTTCTTCTAAAATCAATGGAGCCGTTATCCGTTCAAAAGAAGAAAATTGTTTTAAAAGAATTGGAGAAAATAAATGCGAATACAACGACTAAGCAGATCAGCGAATACAAAAAAAATCACCGAAGTACTTGGTTCATGGAGAAATACGGCTTTTACGTAATGATCGTATTATCTTTTCTTTTATGTTGGCTAATTGCCTTCTTAGCAAAATAAAGCCAGTAAATTTGCGCAATGCACTATTGCTCTGCTGAAAAGCTCTCTAAGAGCTATGGAGTTCAGCCTTTGTTTGATGCACTTAGCTTTCATATCAACAAAGGAGACCGTATTTCACTTATTGCAAAAAATGGAACTGGCAAATCAACACTGTTAAAAATATTAGCGGGGCTAGATCAACCCGACGAGGGTAAAATTTGGGTTCACAAGGATGTGGAAGTAGTCTTTTTTGAACAAAACCCTTTACTTGAAGAGCAAAAATCAGTAGCAGAGAATATTTTTTTTCACGACCACCCTATCATGAATGCAATCCGTGATTATGAAACACAGGTTGCTATGGGAAATGAAGCACAATTGCAAGCAGCCATTGAGAAAATGGATGAATTGCAGGCGTGGGACGCAGATGCCCGTATAAAACAAATATTATCAAAGCTAAATATCCATTTTCTAGACAGAAAGCTATCCACACTCAGTGGGGGCCAGCAAAAAAGAGTGGCGCTGGCAAAAACACTCATTGATATTGGATTTGGTAAAAAAGAGGTCTTATTGATTATGGACGAACCCACCAACCACTTAGATGTAGCCATGGTGGAATGGATGGAACACTTTTTGAATAAAGAAAATACAACGCTACTCCTGGTAACTCACGATCGTTATTTTCTTGATACAGTATGCCAGGAGATTTGGGAATTAGATCAAGGTCAGCTCTATACTTATAAAGGCGACTACGCAAATTATTTAGAGAAAAAAGCGGCGAGAATGGAAAGTGAGGCTGCCAGCCATTCAAAAATTCGAAATCTGTATAAGAGAGAGCTAGAGTGGGTAAGAAAACAACCGCGTGCGCGTACCACTAAAAGTAAAAGTCGCCTTGATCAATTTACGACCATTGAAAAAAAAGCTAAGCAAACTACCCAAGATCAGCAATTACAGCTCAGTATGAAGATGACCCGATTGGGCGGAAAAATTCTAGAGCTAAAAAAAGTATATAAATCACATGGCGATTTGCATCTACTAAAGGGCTTTGATTACACCTTCAAAAAAGGAGAACGAATTGGTATAGTAGGACCCAATGGAGTCGGCAAATCAACTTTCATCAACATTATTCAAGGGATTGAAGAAGCAGATAGCGGAAAAATAAATGTTGGAGAAACAGTAGTATTCGGAAATTATTCGCAACAAGGCCTTC
>JBILMC010000035.1:0-9276 GCA_044375755.1 Chitinophagaceae bacterium | reverse complement strand
TTTGCAGGAAACCGTGTTCCTGTACTACTCAATATTGCTGAATCTGTTACTGCGGATGCGATTGCGCAAACGCAACTTGCTCAAAAATGGGGTGCCGATGGATTAATGTTATTGCCTCCGATGCGCTACAAGAGTGATGATCGGGAAACGACACATTATTTTAAAACGGTGGCACAGTCTACTGAATTGCCCATCATGATTTATAATAATCCTGTTGACTATAAAATTGATTTTAGACCAGAACATTTTGATCAGTTGATCGATTGTCCCAATGTCCAAGCACTAAAGGAAAGCTCTCGAGATGTGACAAATCTTACTCGGATGCTGAATCGTTTTGGAGATCGGTTTAAAATTTTATGTGGCGTAGACACGCTTGCAATGGAAGAATTATGTTTAGGGGCACATGGTTGGGTTGCAGGGTTAGTAGATGCTTTTCCAAAAGAAACAGTTGCAATCTGGAATTTGGTACAGAAGGGAGAATTGGAGCAAGCACGCTCAATCTATCGCTGGTTCATGCCTTTACTTGAACTAGATATTCATCCTAAATTAGTTCAATATATAAAACTGGCAGCACAGGAAGTGGGGATTGGAAGTGAGTTTGTCCGTGCACCACGATTGACGTTGGTAGGGGAAGAAAGAACACGCGTTCTTGAAGTGATTCATACAGCCCTTGCAAACAGACCCGTTTGTTAATTTAATTTCTATTCATGTCTTATTCAGATTTTACTCGATCGCAAATTGAAGAATGCGTAGCCAAATCGTATGCCGCTTTTTCTACCTATAGTCAATCGACTTTGGTAACACGTAATCAGTTGTTGCATGCAATCGCAAGTGAATTAGAAAAGCAAAGATCAGCATTAGTTGCGGCAGCAGCAATAGAAACTAATTTGCCAGAGGTGCGGTTAAATAACGAGTTGAATCGCACTATTTTTCAATTGGAAAGTTATGGGGATGCCTGTGAAAGAGGATATTGGTTAGAAGCTTCTATTGATCAAGATACTAGTTCTCAGCCGGTAAAACCGGTTGTTAAAAAGCACATGATTCCTATGGGGCCTGTTGTTGTTTATGGGTCCAGTAATTTTCCATTTGCGTATTCAACTGCGGGCGGGGACACTGCGAGTGCGCTAGCGGCGGGTTGTACTGTCATCGTAAAAGCGCACCCCGCACATCCTAATACTTCTTCTATTGCCGCTTCTTGCATTGAAAAAGCAATTGCCACCTGCCAATTGCAATCTGGAATTTTTGCGCATGTCTATGGAGCTTCTTTTCAAGTGGGTGAGTGGCTAGTAAAGCACCCTTTAATTAGTGCAGTTGCCTTTACAGGATCATATACGGGCGGAAAGCAATTATTTGATTGGGCAGCACAAAGGGCTATTCCAGTGCCTGTATTTGCTGTTAATCCCGTTTTTTTACTGTCCGAGAAATTAGAGCAGGAGCCTACACTAATAGCTGCTCAATTGTCGGCTTCTTACACATTAGGAGTTGGACAGTTTTGTACTAAGCCTGGGTTGCTTATAGGTATGGAGAGTGAAGCACTCAATTTGTTTTGCGATGAAATGATCAAGTTGACCAAACAAATTCAACCATCCCAATTATTGCACGCGGGTATTGAACATTTATACCGAACAAAAAGTGAGCAGCTAATTGCTCAAAAAGGGGTGGAGCTAATTGCTCAATCTGAGAAGCAGGCTGGAGTGGGAGAGGGACAGCCATTGCTCACGCGCGTAACTGCATCAGATTGGCTGGAAAATAAATTACTACATCAAGAGAATTTTGGTCCCTACACGCAAATCATCGTATGTAAAAATTATGCCGAACTACTTTTGGTAGCACAAGCATTAGAAGGTCAATTGACATGCACTTTAATAGCGACGGTGTCTGAAGCAAAGGCTAGTCAGGAATTAATCAGATTATTGGAACAACGTTGTGGTCGATTAATTTTTAATGGAGTTCCAACCGGGGTAGAGGTTTGTAAGAGCATGCATCATGGCGGACCCTTTCCAGCTACAACCGACTCTAGATTTGGCGCTGTTGGCGCAGATGCTATCAAGCGATTTATTCGTCCGCTTGCTTATCAAAATTGGCCTGAGGAATTACTGCCCGATTATTTACAAGATAATTCGCTAACAAGTGTACCCCGTTATCGAAACGGTGTTATAGAGTAATTAGGCTTTTACCAACACGCGATCTTCTTGCTGGTGCGTATACCAAAACCAAGCGCTACTTCCCAAGGAAAAGAGTAGATAACTCTTTACTACTACAGTTGCGTCTGCAAAGTGACTGGAAAGTCCAAACCAATCTTGTTGAAAATATAGAATAGTAAAACCGCCCACTGCTTTTAGAAGTTCCCAAAAAAGTGCAAATGGCTTACGGTCCATAAATTCAGTTAGCGCGTATACGTAGATAAAAATGAAGGCCCCATAGTAATAGATGTAGCTAGTGTTCAGCTCATTAATAGCTGCAATAGATCCAAACAGATAAGAAATAAAAAGCAGTAAAAAAACAAGCTGTGTCCATGCCCAACTGGTAAATAATAACGATGTTCTCGTATCGTATTTTTCAAATTGATAGACGTTTTCAATTTTTTGGACTGGATATTTTTCTTGAACATCTGCAGGTCTATATCCTGTTTTTTTAAACCAAAGCATTAGTTTATCGCTCCAGTTGCGGGTTCGCCAGCTATCTGTTATCAGTAGCCAAAGATGTTGAAAGTTGATACGGATTGGATTCCAGGTTCGTGCTGGACGCGTAATTCCATATACAGGAGGAATCTCTTTTTTTTCTTCTGCAAAAGTCCCAAAAAGCATATCCCAAATGATAAATATCTGAGAAAGATTTTTATCCATGTACTCTGGATTGATTGCATGGTGTACCCGGTGATGGGAGGGGGTTACAATAATTTTTTCTAACCAACCCATTTTATCAATGTGACGGGTGTGATACCAAAATTGTGCAAACAAGTGCAAGGGAGCAATGGTACTAATGACTTGTTGAGGAATTCCAAGTATTGCTGCCGGTAACAAAAGAATAGTGAATAAATTGAAAAACGCTGAAATACTTTGGCGTAATGCACAGGCTAAATTGAATTCTTCACTACTATGGTGAATAACGTGGAGATTCCAAAACAGATTAATTTGGTGACTCCATCGATGAATCCAATAGCCATTGAAATCTAAAATAATAAAAGTGATCAGGTAAACAACCCAGGTGTTTTCAATAGAAGTAACAGCAAAATGCTTAAGTAGAAAAGGATAGATTGCAATGACGATGGTTAATTCCAAAACGCTTTTTGTCACATTCGTAACACCTGAGCTTAATGAAGAAATCATGTCCATCTGTCGAACGGTATCAAAGCCTTTTAATCGACCATAAAGTTTCTCGAAAAGAACTAATGCCAAAAAAGCAGGCATCGCGATTAATAATATTTTTCCGTAGGTTTCCATGGTATAAATCTGTACGAATTTACTTTGATTAGTTGATATCTTTACTACCTAATCCTCTTTGCCATGAACGCTGTTTTTCATTGTATTGATGCGCATACTTGTGGGAATCCTGTTCGCTTAGTGCGGCAAGGCGGACCTCAATTAGAAGGCCAAACAATGAGTGAAAAGCGCCTTCATTTCATGCGAGAATTTGATTGGATTCGTAAAGGATTGATGTTTGAGCCTAGAGGGCATGATATGATGAGTGGTAGCATACTTTATCCGCCACATGACCCTCAAAATGATATAGCCGTGCTTTTTATAGAAACAAGTGGCTGTCTGCCTATGTGTGGGCATGGCACTATTGGTACTATTACAATAGCAATTGAAGAGGGACTTATTAAGCCTCGAACTCCTGGCACATTACGAATGGAAGCACCTGCTGGCTTAATACAAATTAAATACGGTAGCAGTTACAAAGGGGATAAGCTGAAGGTGGATTGGGTAGAGCTTACTAACGTCCCTTCTTTTTTACACACCAAAGAGCTTGAGGTGGATTGTCCCGGATTAGGCTTGTTGACCGTTGACATTTCGTATGGCGGTAATTTTTATGCAATTGTCGATCCACAAAAAAACTTTAAAGGGCTTGAATATTACAAGGCTGAGCAACTGGTTGCTTATTCAAGAGTTTTGCGTCAACAGATTAATGAATTAGTGGAGGTGGCACATCCCCTTGATGCCACAATTAAGGGATGTAGTCATATTTTATGGACAGGTAATGTAATCAATCCAACTTCTACTGCCCGAAATGCTGTTTTTTATGGAGATAAAGCGATTGATCGATCACCTTGTGGTACGGGAACCAGTGCTCGTATGGCACAATGGGCCGCTACTGGAAAATTAAAGGTGGGGGATCTTTTTATACATGAGAGTATCATTGGAAGCACGTTTGAGGGTTGTGTAGAGGGTATAACTAAGGTTGGCGGCTATGATGCAATTATCCCCTCTATTAGAGGGTGGGCAAAAGTATACGGATACAACACAATCACAATAGATGAAGCGGATGATCCTTATGCGTTTGGATTTCAAGTAATTTAATTTAAGTATATGCATGTTGTAATAATTGGCGGAGGAATCATTGGACTAAGCAGTGCGTTTTATTTACGTAAAGCAGGGCATTCAATTACTTTAATTGACCAAGCAGACTTCTTGTCAAATTGCTCGCAGGGTAATGCAGGTTATATCTGTCCCAGCCACTTTATACCTCTTGCTACACCCGGAATAGTTAAACAGGGTTTAAAGTGGATGTTTGATTCTAAAAGTCCATTTTATGTACAGCCTACCTTAGATTGGAATTTGATACAGTGGGGGTGGCATTTTGTTCGTTCCTCTACCACTAATCGCGCAGCCGCTGCTGCAGTTCCATTGCGTGATATTTCATTGTTAAGTAAAAAAGAATATTCAAACTGGTCTCAATTACCAGGATTTGAGTTCTTGTACCAGCAAAAAGGGTTGTTGGAAATATTTCAGACTGCTGAAAAATTTGATCATGCACATGATACACTCAAGCAAGCACATGCATTAGGATTGACTGACACAAAGCTGTTGAGTAAAGAAGAATTAAGTAAGGCGGAGCCTAATCTCAATATAAACGCGCAGGGGGCGCTTTATTTTGGATGTGATGCGCATTGTTCTCCCAATCAGTTGACCGAAGCTTTACTTAGGCAACTTCGAGATGCTGGCGTACAATTTATAGCTAATGCTGCTGTAAACGGATTTTCATTCAAAGGCAAGAGAGTAACTGGTGTGAAATTTAATCAAGAAGTTTTGGAGGCAGATGAGGTAGTTGTCGCAACAGGGTCGTGGAGTAGAGAAGTATTGTCCGAATTAGATATATCTATTCCAATGATGCCTGGTAGAGGATATTCGATAACTATAAATGATTTCGAACATAAATTCAATTATCCTGCTATACTGGTGGAGGGTCGTGTGGCAATCACTCCTTTTACCTCCACTTCAATTCGGTTTGGAGGAACCATGGAAATCACTTCTCATCAAACCCCGCCTCGTATTAGTAGGGTGCAAGGAATTGTAAATGCCGTAAAAAGGTACTATCCTGATCTTACTCTATCTGTGCCTCCATTGGAAAAAGTATGGTATGGATATCGTCCTTGTTCCGCTGATGGGCTCCCCTATATTGGGAGAGTGCCCTCTTACTCAAATTTGACGGTGGCAACCGGGCATTCCATGCTGGGGCTAAGTTTGGGAGCGGGTACTGGAAAATTAGTTGCGGAAATTATTGATCATTTACCCCTGTCTATGGACATAACCCCGTTTGCTGTAGATCGTTTCTAATCTTGTTCTTACTTTTACGCTTTACATGCCGATCCACTCCGAACATATTCCCTATTCATCAACCAATGCTTTTTCCGGGTTAGTTAATGACTTTGTTGCTAATCCAGAGCGATTTGCTTCTTTGGGAATAAGGCCGGTTAATTTGCAAGGCTTACAGCATTCTATTGAGGAGCGTTTAAAACTAAGCCCCAATCGAGACGTTATAGTTGCGCGCTTGCAAGAACAATATCGAACAGTGGCGACAAGCGCTGCGGTTCTATCAAATATTGAAAGCCTCGCCTCTAATAAAACATTTACAGTTACAACAGCTCATCAGAATAACTTATTTACCGGGCCACTTTATTTTATTTACAAGATTTTACATGTCATACAATTGGCCAAGTATTGCAAGAGCCAATTTCCGCAGTATCATTTCGTTCCTGTTTTTTATTTGGGGGCTGAAGATGCAGATCTGGATGAATTGAATCATATTCATTTAACAAATTCAACTCTTATTTGGGAAACGCAGCAAACAGGGGCCGTTGGAAGGATGAATGTTGATGCTTCCTTGCTTGGATTACTGGATAGGCTGCAAGGAGAGTTGGGTGTTCTGCCAAAAGGAGATGAATGGATAGCGCTATTGCGTTCCTGTTATGTTGAGGGTTGTACGATTGCTGAGGCCACCTTTCAATTAGTTAACAAACTGTTTTCAAAATATGGATTGGTCGTGTTAAATCCCGATCATCGTGATTTAAAGCGATTGTTTCTGCCTATCATTCAGCGTGATCTTGAGCCTGGGGCTATAGCTAAATTGTTACAGCCCTCTATTCAAATTTTACAACAGTTAGGATATGATGCACAGGCCTATGTACGACCCATCAATCTTTTTTACTTAGAGAATGAGTCGAGGAAAAGGATTGATAAGGCAGGTAGTGATTGGAATGTAGTGGGTTCATCTATTACATTTGATGCCATTGCATTAGAAAAAGAGTACTTGAACCATCCAGAACGCTTTAGTCCAAATGTGATACTAAGAGGGCTTTATCAATGCACATTATTACCTGACGTTGCATTTGTGGGAGGGGGAAGTGAAATTGCATATTGGATGCAGTTTGGTGCATTATTTAAAGAATTTGGGGTTCCATTCCCACTCTTGATTCTTCGTAATTCCTTTCAGTTGATAGAGTCGGATATGGCTAAAAAAATTGCGGGTCTACAGCTGGAAACGCATCAACTTTTTTTGACTGCACAGGAAATTAGTAATCAACTATTAACCGCTGAAGATGTGGCGCAATTTTCTTTGACTGAGCAGTTGCGGTTACTACATGAGTTATATGAGGGCTTACGTGAAAAAGCATCACAGGTTGATCCCACATTAATGGCGCATGTTGCTGCATTGGAAAAGCGCGCTACCACTCAGGTTTCAGAATTGGAAAAGAAAATGAAAAGGGCGGTTAAAAAAAAGTATGCAACCAAAGAGCAGCAATTACAAGTTATAAAAAATGGATTGTTCCCTAAAGGACAATTGCAGGAACGCTATTTAAACTGTGGCGAGTTTATTTCTCAGTATGGTATTGAATGGCTTGACCAGATTGCCCATGCTTCCTTATCGCTGGAACAACGTTTTACAGTGGTATATTTACCTTAGTCAAATTTATTTTCCCAGCCTTCTTTTTTTAGTTTTTCAACTTTTTGCATCACTTCTGATTCCATCGAATCTTTATACGCGGCTATTTTTTTTGAAATCTCTTCGTTGGTTGTCCCTAGGATAGAGGCCGCAAGTATGCCCGCATTTTTTGATGCATTAAGTGCTACTGTTGCAACGGGTACTCCATTTGGCATTTGCAGTATGGATAGCACAGAATCCCAGCCGTCTATAGAATTAGACGATTTTATTGGTACGCCTATTACAGGTAGCGTAGTCACTGCAGCTATCATACCTGGCAGGTGAGCGGCTCCACCAGCACCTGCGATGATAATTTTTAGACCTCTTTCTTTTGCATTTTTCGCATACTCAATTAAACGGGTAGGCGTTCGATGTGCAGATACGACTGTTAGCTCGTGTGGTATCTCAAACTGTTTAAGAATGTCTGCTGCACTTTGCATGACTGGAAGATCGCTATCGCTTCCCATAATGATGCCAATAACCGGGTTCATTTATGCTATTTACAGGCAAAGAAATGACAAATTTTTGAGAGTGATCTAATTAGAGCTGAAGCTCTCCTTTTAGACGTAGTAATTCCGTTTCAGCCAACTTAGTTTGAAAGCGGGCACGAATCAACCGGGTGTAGGCATCTTGCAAACTTTTTTGTGCCTCTTTTAGCTGTATCAGGGTAGTTGAGTTGAGTCGGTAAACCTCTAAAACGATACGTACATTCTCTTTTGCAAGCTGAATATTTTCTTCCTCTAGCTGTAAGGATGATTTTGAAGATTGGTATAAATTATAGGCTTGAACAACCGCTAGGTTTAATTGATTGCGCTGATTCTCGTAAACTAATTCTTGTCGCTTTAAGTTCAATTTAGCCTGTGTTATGTTTTTTCGCAGAAGTAAATTATTGGAGAGGGGAATGGTAGCCGTTAATCCGTAATTAAACCCCTTGTTTCTACTAAATAGCGGCTGAAAGGGATTGACTACCGCTTTATTATCTAATCTGGTGAAATTATAATTCGAATTAAAATTGATCTGTGGCCAACGTTCTGCTTTTTGTTCTTTCATGTTAAGTGCTGCAATCTCAATATTTTTTTTGGCAACTTGTAAGGGAAGACTTTTAGTGCTCACATTCTCTTGTAAATCAGTTAAAGTAATTTCTTTTGTGAATGGGATGGAGTCTTCTACTTCAAATGTAGTGCCAGGAGACTGATTCATTAAATTATTGAGCTCATTTTTCAACTCAACCAATAGGTTCTGTTGTTCCAGCTGTGCAGCCTTTTGTGCATTTAAATCTACTTTGCTTTGCAAAAGGTCAGGTTTAGTTCCGGTTCCAATCTCAAGTTTGGTTGCGGCTAATTTTACTCGTTCTTGATTGATTTCTATTTGCTCTTCAAGCGCCTTTAATTGTTGACGTTGTTGCACAATTGAGTAGTAGCTATTACTCACTTGTGCAATGGTATTCACAACTTGATTGCGTAAATTCAAATCGCCTAATTGTTGAAAGGCTACAGCTTTTTCACGCATTGCATACACACGTAACCCTCCAAAAAGGGCCCAGTTTAAGGCAATGGCTGCAGAGGTATTTTCAGACTGGATCCCTTTTCTTTCACGAATTGCTCCGTCGTTGAATTTTTGATACTGATCATTATTGTTAAGCGTAAGACCTGTGTTGGCGTTAAGCCTTGGTAAAAAACCAGCATTTTTAAATTCATTTTCAATTGCTAACGCTGCAGAATCATTTTTAGCAATCCGAAGTCCATAGTTATTCGCTAACACTCTTTCAATGGCTTCTTGTAGAGTTAGAGTGGGTGAATTCTGTTGTGATATTGCTGATGGTACATTTACCAAGCATAAGTAGAGAACAAATAG
>JBILMC010000045.1:0-8326 GCA_044375755.1 Chitinophagaceae bacterium | reverse complement strand
AATGTAGCAAATATCAATTCATTGCCATTAACCAAGCAGGCTGAGAAGGTTATTCGGGTTACTGTATTGGAGGCAAAAGCTCTAAAGAGCAACACTGTAGAAACAGAGCATCTGATGCTTTCGATTCTCAAGAATAAAGAAAATATTGCTACACAAATTCTCAATCAATTTGATGTAGACTATGACTTGTTCCGCCAGGAGTTGGGGATAGTGAAATCCAATGAACCCCGTGCTGAATTTCCAGAGGAGAATGAAGAAGAGTTTGAAGAAGAAAAAAAATCAGGCTCTCTTAAGTCCTCTCCTAAACAGCCAGCCGGTGGGAAAAGTAAAACACCAGTTCTTGATAATTTTGGCAGGGACATCACTCGAATGGCCGAGATGGGAACACTTGACCCCATTGTAGGAAGAGAAAAAGAAATTGAACGAGTCTCTCAAATATTATCTCGTCGTAAAAAAAATAATCCTATTCTGATTGGTGAACCAGGAGTAGGTAAAACAGCAATTGTAGAGGGACTTGCTCTTCGAATTGTACAACGTAAGGTTTCTCGTGTGTTGTTTGACAAGCGAGTAATTTCATTGGACTTAGCAGCTTTAGTGGCAGGTACAAAATACCGTGGACAGTTTGAAGAGCGAATGAAAGCAATCATGAACGAGCTCGAGAAAAACAGGGATGTTATTCTCTTTATTGATGAATTGCACACCATCGTTGGAGCTGGAGGGGCAAGTGGGTCACTTGATGCTAGCAATATTTTTAAACCTGCATTAGCTAGGGGCGAACTTCAATGCATTGGAGCCTCGACGCTCGATGAATACCGTATGCACATCGAAAAAGATGGAGCGTTGGACAGAAGATTTCAAAAGGTAATTATTGATCCACCGAGTGTGGAGGATACTATTCAAATTCTGAATAATATCAAAAGCAAATACGAAGATTATCACAACGTTAATTACGATCAAGAAGCAATTGATGCTTGTGTAAAATTGAGCGATCGATATATCACAGATCGTTTGTTGCCCGATAAAGCAATAGATGTCATGGACGAGGTAGGAGCGAGGGTTCACTTGAAAAATATCAATGTGCCACCCACTATTACCGAATTGGAACAGAAGATTGAAGAAGTGAAGGTGGAAAAGAATAAAGTGGTGAAAAGCCAAAAGTTTGAGGAAGCCGCATCTTTACGTGATACAGAAAAAAGATTACAAGAAGAGCTTGAAAAAGCTAAGGCAGATTGGGAAGAAGAGAGCAAGCACCGTAAGTTTCCGATTGGTGAAGAAGATATTGCAGAGGTGATCAGTATGATGACAGGTATTCCTGTTAAGCGAATGGTTCAGGCAGAAACTGAGAAGCTGCGCAGAATGTTTGATGATATGAAGGGAATGGTGATTGGTCAAAATGAAGCGATACAAAAAGTAGTAAAAGCCATACAGCGTAATCGCGTAGGATTGAAAGATCCTAAGAAGCCAATTGGAACTTTTATATTTCTTGGCCCAACCGGAGTAGGTAAAACTGAATTAGCACGCGCGCTTGCTCGCCATTTATTTGATTCTGAGGACTCACTCATCCGTATCGATATGAGTGAGTACATGGAAAAATTTACTGTTAGTCGTTTGATTGGTGCCCCTCCCGGTTACGTGGGTTATGAAGAAGGAGGTCAGCTTACAGAGCGCGTTCGCAGAAAACCCTATAGTGTCATACTATTAGATGAAATTGAAAAAGCACATCCTGATATCTACAATATCTTATTGCAAGTATTGGATGATGGGCAGTTGACTGACGGCTTAGGCAGAAAAGTGGATTTCAAAAACACCTTGATTATAATGACCTCAAATATTGGAGTTCGTCAATTAAAAGACTTTGGTACTGGTGTTGGATTTACGACAACAGCTAAAATGGAGTCTGAAGAGGAAGCGAACAAAGCGGTCATTGAAAAAGCACTGAAGAAAACATTCTCTCCCGAGTTTTTAAATCGAATTGATGATGTAATCATTTTCAACAGCCTTAGTCGTGAAAATATTTTTGACATCATCGATATCTTGATGAAGGGAGTGATGAAAAGACTCTCTAACCTTGGCTTTAGTCTAGAGCTTTCAGATAAGGCAAAGAGTTTTCTGGCAGACAAAGGATATGATGTACAATTTGGTGCAAGGCCATTACACCGAGCCATTCAGAAATACCTGGAAGATCCTCTTGCAGAGGAGATTCTCAATATGAATGTAAAAGAAGGGGATGTGCTTTTGGCCGATACGGATGAAGAACAGACTAAATTGTCATTCACGCTTAAGCAGCGAACTTCTACGCCAACCCAGGCTTCTTGATCGGATAAGTCTTCCAGTTACATTATGACTGAAAAGAAAATTATCATTACGCTGGATGGCTGGTCCAGCTGTGGAAAGAGTACGCTGGCTAAAGCACTAGCCAGAGAATTGGGCTATGTCTTTGTAGACAGTGGGGCCATGTATCGTGCGATTACTTTATATTTTTTGAATAATTCGATTGATCTGTCTGACTTGAAGCAAATCGAAAAAGCGCTTGCCAATATTGAATTGACTTTTGTGTTCAATCCAACCCGAGGAGCAAGTGATATTATTTTAAATGGTCAAAATGTGGAATCAAGCATTCGCGATATGGCTGTGGCTTCTCGCGTAAGTGAAGTGGCTGCTATTCCACTTGTACGACAATTTGCTGTGCAACAGCAGCAGCGGCTAGGTAAAAACAAAGGAATTGTAATGGATGGAAGAGATATTGGAACCGTTGTTTTCCCTGACGCTGAATTAAAAATATTCATGACTGCCTCTAAAGAAATCAGGGTAAAACGTCGCTTTCAGGAACTTGTTCAAAAGAATGCGGCAATTACCATAGAAGAAGTACGCGAAAACTTAGAACAAAGGGATTACATGGATTCCAATAGGAAGGAAAGTCCACTTCGCCAGGCAAAAGACGCACGCGTGTTAGATAACACCGATCTAACCGAGCAACAACAATTTGAATTAGCATTAGGCTGGGCAAAAGAAGTTATTGCTCAGCCTTTGTAAGGTCCCTTATTGACTATTCTTTTTTACATTAATTAATTCCACTTCAAAAATCAGTACCGAGCCACCGGGGATAGACATATAGTCATATTCGCCATACCCTAATTGGTAGGGGACGTAGAATTTATACTTTGCACCGATTTTCATCAACTGAAGTCCTTCCGTCCAACCTTTAATCACGCCCGTTAATGAAAAGCTGATGGGTTGACCACGATCATACGAGTTGTCAAACCCTATCCCATCTATAAATGTACCTCTGTAGTGGCATGTAACTGAGTCAACTGCTGTAGGGCTAACTCCATTTCCAGGGACCAGAATTTCGTATTGTAAACCACTTTCTGTTGTAATCACACCAGCTTTTTTCTTGTTTTCCGCTAGAAATTTTTCTCCTGCCTCACGATTTAGTTTTGATTTTTCGTTTTGAATACGTGTCATATAAGAGTTTAAAAGGGTATTAGAACCATTATTGTCAATGAGTGTGGTTTTTGATTCAAGTACGTCAGTAACTGCTTTTCCAAGCACTGCCCCATTTAATTTGATCACTCCCTGGCTTTTATAATAACTCGCTAAGCTAACTCCAAGCGCGTAACTCACTGAATCCAATTCATTTTTTAGTAGGGGGGGCTGTGGCTTTGCGGCAACTGGTGCTGTTGTTTTTTTGGATGCTGCTACTTGAGTTGTTTTAGGGGCCTGTCCAAATACTATTGAGCAAGGAATTATTCCAATTAAAAAAAGTACTGACTTCATGTTATTTGGTTTAGTGGGCAAAGTTAATGAGCTATCTTCAATAATGAGACAGTTGTGAAGACACTACCTTTGCAGCATGAAAGATTTTCGACTTCCTATTCAATTACGTTGGGCAGATATAGATGCCAATATGCATGTACGTCACTCCGTATATTATGACTGGGGTGCTCTTTGTCGGATTTCGTTTATGCAAAAAATGGGTTTGTCCGAAACCGTATACCAGCAATATAAAATTGGGCCAATTTTATTCAGAGAGGAGTGCAAATTTCGTCGAGAAATCCGAATGGGAGATACGATTGCGATCGATCTCCAATTAGTACAGACGCGTAGGGATTTTTCACGTTGGACTATTCAGCATATCATCTGGAAAGATGAGAATACGCCTGCTGCTACCTTAGTGGTCGAAGGAGCTTTTTTGGATACGCAGCTTAGAAAATTAACATTGCCGCCCCCCATTGCACAAGCGGTATTTGATAAAATGCCACGTGCAGAAGCTTTTCAGTGGATAGATAAAGAAACCGGCGGCACTAGCTGAATTTTATCTGGAAAATTTTCTTTAAAATCTTGAATAATTTGCTGGATGTACCGGTTGCTTCGGTAAGGGGTAAGATGAGTTTTTATTTCTGCAAGATTGTTTAGTTGAGTTGAAACGGGGACATACCCTAAGCCGTAAAAAACGCCTCTTTCCACTAGAATATATGATCTTTCTTTTAAGTTTCTTCCCTTATCTATAATTAGAAAATTGGCTTCTGCCATTAATTGCAGTAGGGCATCGTTAACTCGGTTGTTGTAATAAATTGGAGCCTCTTTTTCTTGGCAAGCTCCTTTGCAGAGCTGTTGGTCTACACCCTCGCAAGGGCCCGTATCTGTTTGAAGAAAACAAAGCCGAAGACATAATTGATAATGACGGGCCATTTTTCTAAGTACCGAATGTCCCTCTGCTTGGTGAGAAAAATGAAGAAGAGAGGAAACATTTTTTTTGCTTTTATCAAGAGCTAGTCTGATATAACCTTTTTGATCTTTGAATGCAAAAAGGCTATACACATCTTCCTGTTTTTTTTGTGCCGCATTAAAGCGGGGCCACCTGTGTTTTATTTCGGCAGATTCCAAAATAGATGCCAATAACGGCGTGCCACATTCCTGATAGGTAATGCGGTGTACGGTGCGCATGAATCGCTGTTTTTGTAAAGTAGGGGCATCATTGCTAAAGTGGCTATTGACTCTGAAACGAATATTGATGGCTTTTCCAACATAAACGACTTTCCCTTTTTTATCATGGAAGTAATAAACGCCTGGTCGAGTTGGAAGTTGATCAAAATCAGATTTAGGTACATTAGGAGGCAGTATCCACTCTTTTGAATTTCGCTTTAAACTTTTTGCAATATGGTGCTGTTGATCTTCGTGAATAAGTTTTTTAAATAACGCTACCGTGGCAGCCGTATCGCCTCCGGCCCGGTGTCTATTTTCTAATTGAATGCCCAATGAGCGGCAAAGTTTACCTAAGCTATATGATGGATACCCGGGTAGGATCTGACGGCTCAATCTAACTGTACATAATTTGGGACTTTGTAATTCAAATCCCTCTGCTTTCAATTGTGTTTTGATAAAGGTGTAATCGAACTGAACGTTATGCGCTACAAAAATTTGTCCTTTCAATAATTCGTACACTTTACTCGCAATGGCAGAAAACGGGGGAGCTTTGGCTACCATCTCATTGGTAATTCCAGTCATTTGTTGAATAAAGGGTGGTATCGGTTGTAGCGGATTTACAAGTGATTCAAATGTTTCTACAACAGCAGTACCATCAAAAACATGAATAGCGATTTCGGTGATGCCATTTGCGGCGGCATGGGAGCCCGTTGTTTCAATATCCACCACTGCATACATACAATCCGCTAAATTCGTTAAAATTTAAAAGGCAGATGCAGGCAAAACTGGAGATGTTTCAAAATCGATTGGCCAAGGTGGAACGTCATTTGCGAAAGCTGGCGAACCGGCTAGGGGTTACTTGCTATCGCCTTTATGATCACGATTTGCCTGAGTTTCCCATGTGCATTGATCGCTACGAAAATCATCTTTATGTGGCCGAATATAAACGGCGTCATGGTATGGATGAAGATTTACACGCCCGCTGGCTTCAGGATTCAATCCAGGTTATGAGTGAAACCCTGCAAATCCCTTTGGATCAAATTCATTACAAAGTTCGACAGCGCAAACAGGGTAGGCAGGGACAATATCAAAAACAAGAGGCTGACAATTCTCATTTTTTTACGGTTACTGAAAATGGGCTTAGGTTTTTGGTTAATCTGGATGAATACCTCGATACCGGTTTATTTCTGGATCATCGAGATACCCGAAAAATGGTTCGGGAGTGTAGTCAAGGAAAATCCGTATTGAATCTTTTTGCTTATACGGGATCTTTTTCTGTTTATGCAGCGGCAGGAGGGGCCTCGCAGACCACTACAATTGATTTATCGAACACCTATATCGATTGGGCTCGAAAAAATATGGCTTTAAATGGTTTTACAGGAAGCAATCATTCCTTTATTGCCGCAGATGTATTGCAATTATTGCCACAGCTAAAGGCTAATTCATATGACCTGATTGTCATGGATCCACCAACTTTTAGTAATAGCAAAAAGATGGACGAGGTGCTAGATATTCAACGTGATCATGTGCGCTTGATAAATCAGTGCATGCGTTTATTGAAGCAGAAGGGAATGCTTATTTTCAGTACGAATTTAACCAGCTTTGTTTTTGACTCTTCTTTGTCAAAACAGTACAACTGTAAGGATATTACTTCTGCTACAACTCCTTTTGATTTTCAGGGAAAATTGAAACGTTTTTGTTTTCGAATTGAAGCCTAAAAAAGGCCCCATTTTGTGAGGCCTTTTGGCTTTTTTGCTTAAAGTGTTTTTAGTACTTCATTCATACTTCGCACGGCCTCTGCACTTTTATTGAATGCAGCTTGCTCGGATTCATTCAATTTAAAATCGATGATTTTTTCCCATCCATTTTTACCAATGATAACAGGAACTCCTAAGCAAATATCGTTCTGTCCATACTCTCCATTCAAATGAACACAGCAAGTGAATAATTTCTTTTCATCACGAACAATCGACTCCACTAGTGCAGCGGCTGCAGCACCTGGAGCATACCAAGCTGAAGTTCCAATCAATGCAGTAAGTGTTGCTCCGCCAACCATCGTATCTTTTACAATTTTCTCTTGTTGCTCTGCAGATAAAAAGTTAGTTACAGGAACACTATTCCATGTAGCCATTCTGATAAGAGGGATCATTGTTGTATCTCCATGTCCGCCTACAACTACCGCATTCAAATCTGCAGGGCTGCATGCCAAGTGCTGACTTAATTGATATTTGAAGCGACTGCTATCCAGTGTGCCACCCATTCCTATGATTCTATTTTTAGGAAGACCCGTTGCTTGCAACGCCAAATATGTCATGGTGTCCATGGGGTTGCTTACCACAATAATGATTGCGTTGGGTGAATACTTTAAAATATTTTCACAAACACCTTTAACGATCCCAGCGTTAACACCAATCAATTCTTCACGTGTCATACCTGGTTTACGAGGTAGACCAGAGGTGATAACAACCACATCGCTATTAGCTGTTTTGCTATAATCATTCGTGCTGCCCGTGATGCGAGTATCAAAACCAAGTAATGTTGCCGTTTGCATCATATCCTGCGCTTTCCCTTCGGCAATTCCTTCTTTGATGTCTAGTAAAACTAGCTCCTGGCAAATTTCTTTTCTGGCGATATTATCAGCGCAGGTGGCGCCAACTGCACCTGCTCCTACTACGGTTACTTTCATAGTGAAAAATTTTGCGCAAAGTTAGTCGTTTTGTGGTCAGAGGTAGGGGTTGTATCTTCGCCGCCTCAAAAAAAATGTCATGGCAACAACATCAGATATCAGCCGCGGACTCATCATCAAATTGGATGGAAGTCTTTATTCCGTAGTAGAGTTTGGCGAAAACAAGACAGCACGTGCTGCTGCCAAGGTTTGGGCTAAGTTGAAAGGAATTGATAATAACCGTACCATTGAAAAAACATGGAACTCTGGGGATAACATATTCCCGGTTCGTGTTGAGAGAAAAGCTTACCAGTACTTATACAAGGACGACACGGGCTATAACTTTATGGACAATGAAACCTTTGAGCAGGTGGCTGTACAAGAGTCATTGGTGGACGCCCCTCAGTTTTTAAAAGAAGGTCAAGAGGTAAGTGTGCTTTTCAATACTGAAACTGAAGCCCCCATGTCTGTGGAGTTGCCCGATAAAATTGTGCTGCTAGTTACCTATACAGAGCCTGGACTAAAGGGTGATACAGCTACACGTACATTAAAGCCTGCAACCGTGGAAACTGGTGCTAAGGTCAATGTTCCCTTATTTGTAAATGAGGGTGAGCTGATTCGCGTAAATACTAAAACCGGGGATTACGTTGAAAGAGTAAAAGAGTAAATCTAGTAAAAGCTAAGAATTGGCCCGATTTGACTAAAATCGGGCTTTTTTTATGCATTTTATCCCCT
>JBILMC010000029.1:0-10431 GCA_044375755.1 Chitinophagaceae bacterium | reverse complement strand
TATCCTTTTCAGGTTTATCAAAACCTAATCCTCTTCGACTGTTTTCTACTTGATAAGAAGTGAAAAGTGACACAGTGGACTCGCGTAAATAACGTCTTCCATTAAATTTTCCCTTTTCGAGTAAAAGTTGATACAAAATAGAAAGATCATACGCATTGGAAAACAGTCCTGCATGACCGGCTACACCACCAAACAGTGAAGCTCCCTCATCATGCACATCCCCTCGAATCAGTTGTTGTCTGAAGTGTGACTCTTTCTCCGTCGGAACCAGTTGCTCTAAGTCAAAACGGCGACGGGGTAAAAACCCGGTGGAATACATACCAAGAGGGCGATAAAAATTATCCTGTACATATTGATCTAGCGTCTTTCCACTCAATTGTTCTACAATCAATCCTAAAAAAATAAAATCATTGTCGCTGTATACATATTTACCCTGTGGCCCCAGCGGACTTTTTAAAATTCTTGCCAATAGCGTGTCTTTCCAATCGTTGCGTCGATATAAATTTTCTGCAACCCGCACTGTAAATCCCTTCTGTGGTATTTTTTTATAAAGCGAAGTATCAGGATTTCCAAAGGCGTCAATCGTTTCTTTATAAAATGGAATAAAGGGAACAAGTCCTGCCTGATGCAGTAAAATGTCTTTGATGGTAAGATTTTCTTTATCAGACCCCTTTACCCAAGGAAGGTAATCTTTCAAACGTCCCTCTAATTTTATTTTCCCTTCATCATAGAGTTTCATTATGGAAACAGTAGTAGCAGAGATCTTTGTTACAGAAGCCAAGTCATAAATACTCTCGGTTGATACAGGCGTGGATTTCTCTGTTGAAGTTGTACCATAGGCTTTACTATATAGCACGTTTCCTTTTTGAACAGCCATAACTACGGCACCCGGAAATGCTTTTTTTGCTACTCCTTCTTCCACCATACGATCGATAGCGGTTAATCGCTTTCTCAATTGAATGGCAGATCTCTTTATTTTAGGCTGTTGGATGCCCGTCCCAAATTTGAATTGACAAACGGATACAGGCAAGGTGCCGCGTGCTGCAAAATCGCCCTGTAGCCAATCAGCTGAAATTTCTTGCGAAATTGAATCATCCTGATAGGCAGCTAACAGTGAACGCGCATCACAAAAGTTTTTTATAGCCAATACATTCCCAAATGCAATGGTCAGCGTACTATCTCCATTCAAAAGGCTATATAAATACTGTGCAGTAGTACTAATTCCAAAGTTATTCATGGGCTTGTTAGCGTAATCATGCGCGCCAATGATGCAAACGTCATAGTTGCCTGATTTTTTTACAGCTACATAAATTGAGTCGGCAGTTTGGATAGAGTCTTTATAATTAAGCAGGAATGAGCTGGCTCCCCAATCATCTTGTAAACGTTTCCCGAAAACAGAAAGTTGCTTACCCCCCAACTGAACATATGCAACACGGGTTTTTTTATTTTTTAATGCAATTCGCAATGGGCTAGAAAGTGGCGCAAGCAAGGTGAGCCCTTTTCTTGCTGCTTCTTCTCTCAATGCAGTTGTTTTTGCATTCAGATCCGATAATAAATTCGTTGTATCAATGAACTGCGGGCGATTAAGTCCTAATGTATATTTTGCCGCAAGTACTTTTTTTACTTTGGCGTCCACTCCTTCCTGTGTTAGCCGGCCATCTTGAATGGCTGCTTTGATTACTTCGATTGATTCAGGTACACTGGCTGGCAAACAAAGCATATCATTACCTGCAATGATAGCTTCTACTGCGATGGTTCCCCCGGGGTAGTATTTAGCAATGCCTTTCATCTCAAGTGCATCGGTAAAAGTTAATCCTTGGTAATTCAATTTATTTCTTAGTAGTCCCGTAATATTATTTTTAGAGATAGAAGTGGCGCGATTGGCTGTGCTGTCAATAGAAGGAACAAAAAGATGCGCCACCATCACACTCCCAATACCTGCTTCAAAAACTGCTTTGAATGGAGCCAGCTCCATTGCATCTAATTGCTTCATGGACTTAGCTACCACCGGCATGTCATAATGAGAATCCACATCCACATCCCCATGACCGGGAAAGTGCTTGGCGCAAGCCATGATTCCTGCATCTTGTAAACCTTTCATAATTGCAACAGCAGAACTGGCCACTTTTTTTTGATCTTCTCCAAAAGAACGGAACCCAATCACAGGATTATTAGGATTATTATTGACGTCAACCACGGGCGCATAGTTTACATGTATGCCCATTCGTTTACACTGCTCGCCCATTGCGACCCCTATTCGATAGAGTAAAGAACGATCTTGAACAGCCCCCAATGAAAGTTGATAAGGAAACTTGTCTACGCTATCTAGTCTCATCCCTAATCCCCACTCCCCATCAATGGTAATCATCAATGGAGTTTTAGCCATCGCCTGGTATTGGTTGGTTAAAAGTGCTTGCCGAACAGGACCCCCTTGAAAAAAACAAAGTGCACCTACATTGTAATTACGAATGTCCTGCTCTACTTTGGCGATATGATCAGGTCCTAGGTTGGAATGCGCCCGAATTACCATTAGTTGCGCAATCCGTTGTTCAGGGGTTAAACTATTAAAAACACTATCAACCCATTTTTGCTGGGCCTTTTCACGGGAAGATTGCGCCAATAAAGTTCCAACTGAGCAAAACAGCGCAAGGGAAAGGATAAAATTTTTTCTCATAACAGATTCTTTTCTAAAAAGAGAGTGCCTAAAAGTAATTCTTTTAGGCCAAGCATTTATGCGGCTTATCAGAGGCAAACACGTATTTTTGAAGGCTTCAGAATTGGAGAACCTTGATACAAATACTACCAGACCATATTGCTAATCAGATTGCTGCCGGCGAGGTTATTCAACGTCCTGCCAGCGCTGTAAAAGAGCTGCTTGAAAACGCGGTTGATGCAGGCGCCACAGTTATTGAGCTGATCATCAATGACGCGGGAAAGTCTTTGGTACAGGTAATTGACAATGGGAAAGGGATGGATCTTGCAGATGCCCGACTTTGTTTTGCGCGTCATGCAACTTCTAAAATCAATGCGATTGAGGATCTTTTTCACATCCGCACCATGGGATTTAGGGGGGAGGCCTTGGCAAGCATTGCAGCTGTTGCACAGGTAGAGTTAAAAACGAAACGGGCAGAAGATAAAGCTGGACACTTATTAGAAATAGAACACAGTGTAATAACACGGGAAGAGCCTGTTGCAATGGAAACGGGCACCAGCGTGGCAATGAAGAATCTGTTTTTCAATGTTCCTGCGCGAAGAAATTTTTTAAAAAGTAATGCAGCAGAGATGCGGCACATTGTAGAAGAGTTCACAAGAGTTGCATTGGCCTTTCCTGAAATTGTTTTCACGCTGCATGCCAATAACCAACAACTTTATCATCTAGAGTCGGGTAGTTTGAAACAACGTATTATTCAATTATTGGGCAGTACATATACTTCCAAATTAGTTGCCGTTCAAGAGGACACGGACTATTTGACTATCCATGGTTTTGTTGGCAAACCTGAAACAGCACGTAAAACGAGAGGAGAACAGTATTTTTTTGTCAACAACCGATTCATCAAAAGTTCTTACTTGCATCACGCAGTGATGAATGCGTTTCAAGCATTGTTGCCTGCAGAGCATTTTCCTTTATATGTATTATTCATTGATCTAGATCCACAACAATTAGATATCAATGTGCATCCAACCAAACAGGAAATAAAATTTGAAGATGAAAAAATCGTATACGCATTTGTGCAGGCAGCTATACGACATGCCCTAGCACAGTTTAGTGTTACGCCTACACTGGATTTTGATTTAGACGCATCTATTCAACATTTAAGTTCTATCCAACAACCTACCACAGATGCCACTAGGGCGGCCACGCGTGACAGTGCGTTATTTCAACACTTCACACAAAAAAATAAAGCACACACGATTGAGCCTACCACAAAACGAACTGCTGAAAATTGGCAACCTTACAACACACCCATTCAAAACGAACCTCCTACAGTGAAAGAAGAGTCAACTTTTTTTACACCCGGTGGAGAAAAATCATTTGTGCAACTCTTAAACACATACATTATTGTTCCCTCTACAAAAGGATTTACGCTTATTCATCAACAAGCTGCACAAGAGAGAATTTTATATGAACAATACCAACAATCCAATCTCGACAAACCCATTGCTACACAGCAAATATTATTCCCAATTACGATGCAGGTAAGCGCAGCCGACGCGATCTTGCTTGATGAAATGAGGGGCATTTTACAACAAGTAGGTTTCTTAGTAGAAAAAGAAAAAAAACATTCCTACATACTACAAGGAACACCTGCAGGATTTGAAAGCGGGAGTGAAGTTTCTTTTATTGAAAGTTTACTGGAAGAATATAAAAACTATAATCCCGATCTTCAACTTCCCCTTCGGGAAAAACTTTTTCGTACACTAGCAAAAAAACGTGCTGTTAAAGCAGGTGTTGCTTTAAATGAAAAAGAAATGCAACAATTAGTAAGCGATTTATTTGCCTGTAACGAACCTACTACTACTCCATTTGGTCAACCCACTCTCATAGAATTTAAAAAAGAAGAGCTGGATAGGCTATACCAACGTTAATCAATACTTCTCTCTGATTCCCTTTAAAAATTTTTCAACCAACCGACGGATTTCTGTTGCAGAAGATTGGTGATTATTGACAAGCGTTGAGAATAAAAGTAACTTACCCTTACGTGTGTACAAGTAGCCACTTAAACATACGACTCCGCTGAGGGTGCCCGTTTTTGCATAGATATAATCGCTATCGTTTGTGTAGTAATTTGACAGCGTACCCACACCGCCTTTTGGAAAAATCGTTTTAATACGATCCATTCCAAATTCATTTTTCATTTTTTCCAGAATACGTACAAAATCTTGGGGTGTAAAAAGATTATATCGGCTCAATCCAGAGCCATCGGCCCAACGAGGACGTTGCGGAAGATCCGCAAAGTCTTTTTTAAGCAGGGTATCAATAACTGCTCCATCATCCATTTTGCCCAACATACGTTGGCTTACCATCAACAAAGACTGCTCTGCAAAAAAATTATCACTGCGATGCATTAATGGTTTTAATAATGAGTCAGTTGGGATAGAGAAAAGGGGTTGGCCATTTGGTGCTTCCGACACCACTCGTACGTTACACGCAAGGCCCATTCGCTCTAAAGTATCTTTTAGAAAAGTAAAATTGGTTACGCCCTGCATGGTTTTAAAAGGAATTACTGCTTTAGTAAATAAACGCGTAGAAGGAGAAAGCCTGAATAGGTTCTGATCTTGCTGACGTTCCACTTGAAATTTTCCTCCCTTTCCCACTTGTTGTATCAACGCTTCATTCATAAAAGGAGAATGCAGCGCTAATGAAGGAGTTGCAGTCAATGTATTGTTACGGTTATAAAAGTTGATAACATTCCCATAAATGGGAAGCGCACTCCGTTCAGCTAAATAGGCCTCTTGAAAATCATCCCAAGACCACCCACTTCCATACGCTGAAAAATCATGCTGCGATGAAATATCCAATACAATTTCTTTAGCAGTGCTTTTAATTCGATTGAGTAAGGGTTGCGTAGAAAACTCGGACAGCAAAAATGTGGGATCGCCAGCTGGGCGAATGTATAGTACGTTTGCGCTGTCCAATAAATAAGCGCTAAGAATACTATCGCCTAAATATTTCATAGCGGCATAACAGGTAGGAATTTTTGTATTGCTAGCGGGTACAAAATATTTATCTGCTTGATGGCCATACCAGTATTTTTTTGTCACGGGGTCATAAATACTAACACCCAAATGTGCCTGTTTAAGCGCAGGCTGTGTAAGCAGTGATTGTGATGCGCTTCGTTTGATCTGATGAGATACGCTACAAGACACCAATGAGCTGACCAAAGTCAGCGAAAGCAAAATATTCCAATATTGTTTCATAGCATTCAATTCTTAACTCCGCTCCTGTGCACGTAGCCAGCGCTCTGGTATTTCATTACTACTGGCTAGCAAATAGTCTTTGTAACTGCAGGCAATAAATTTTTTATCTGGTAATTGCATCCACCAACGTCCGGTCTTTTTACTTTGCAAAAAGACAGTCTCCACCTCTGCAAATGCCATATAGTACTCGTTAAAAGAATCTTTATCTGTTAAAGACGCTTCCCGTTTTCCTCTGCTGCGTCCATCCAGTAAATACCAAAGTTGTTGCGCTATTTGCTTGGCAGAAAGTTCCTGTTGATCATGATGAGGATTGTATCCATAGATTCCGACCGTGCTGATTGTTGGGCTCATGCCTGCATAGCGAAATAATGTACAAGCCTCTTCGCCTGTTAGTCCATTTGGCGAAATAGTGCTGGCAGGAGAATGCGCATTACCCAACGCACTCATATCAAAACTGAATAGATGACTATTTCGAATAACAGGCTCCATTTCATCTATTGCCTCTTTTACATTCCCAACCCTGTAACAGTCAAATCGTAATTTATCTAAGGTTTCCAGCACAGTAGGATGCACATAGTAACTTTGAAAACCAATATGGTTATAATGCTTCAGATAATTCGGCATGCCTGTCAGCATCTCCATTAAAAAGTTTTCATTGGGCAACACAGCATCTGGATGAAGATCAATTAATGCATCTACACAGGTTGCTTCAATTAATTGACGGGTCGTAGCATAGGCCTGATACTGCGCTAATGTAAGATCGTGAGATCCTCCCAATAGAATAACTGTTTTTCTTTCAGCTACCAATGTTTGAACTACGGTTCGTAATGCAGCATACGTATCTGTGATAGTAGCCCCTCTGCGGATATTACCAACGTCTGCCAGTTTTAAGTCGGCATGCCAGTAAAATAATTCATAAAAACGACGGCGAATTGCATCGGGAGCTTCTTCTTGTTGTTGTTCAATTCCTGCACCTCTGTGTTCTGGACAGCCTACCAACACAAACTGAACTTCTTCCAGATCTGGAAGCACCTCTTCGTAGGTCGCAATAGAAAAACCAATCTGCCCTTCTTTATAACCCGCATCCAGCGAGAGAAAGGCCTTGTTGACAGGATTTAAAAAATCAGCAATACCCAGAGAATCGGACATACCTGCAAGATAATTAATTGAAGGTTTGGACTTACTTTTGTCAGATGAAGAATCTCCGGGAACAAATTGAGGCGCTTCGCGACGAAATAACTGGTTTTAGCAGCAATGATCCTGCACAGGTAGAAGAGTTTCGCATCAAATACCTGGGTACAAAGGGACAGCTTAAAAACCTGATGGGGGAATTAAAGAATGTTGCCGTAGACCAAAAGAAAGAAGCCGGACAACTACTCAACGAATTCAAGCAGTTTATCGAAGCACATTACGAGACGCTAAAATCAAATAGCAGCAGTGCTGCTGACACTGCAGATACTGGTATAGATTTATCATTGCCCGGCGACCCTATACCCCTTGGCTCACGTCATCCGGTTACATTGATGCGCAATCAGATTGTTTCCATTTTTCAACGGTTGGGCTTTGCTGTGGCTGAAGGGCCAGAAATTGAAGATGATTGGCACAATTTTGGAGCACTCAACCTTCCTGCACATCATCCGGCCAGAGATATGCAGGATACCTTTTATATTCAGCAGAATCCGGATTGGGTTCTTCGCACACATACCAGTAGCGTGCAAATTCGGGAAATGGAAAAAGGGAAACTTCCTATTCGGATGTTGATGCCCGGACGCGTTTTTCGAAATGAAACAGTGAGTGCGCGAAGTCATTGTTTTTTTCACCAGATTGAAGGATTGTGTATTGACAAAAATGTATCGTTTGCAGACCTGAAACAAACGCTCTACTTTTTTGTGAAAGAGATGTATGGAGCAAATGTAAAAGTTCGTTTTAGACCCTCTTATTTCCCTTTTACAGAGCCTAGCGCAGAAATGGATGTGAGTTGCTTTATCTGTAGTGGAGAGGGCTGCCATGTTTGTAAAAAAACGGGCTGGGTTGAAATACTAGGATGTGGAATGGTACATCCTAATGTATTATCCAACTGCGGAATCGATCCGGAAGAATACAACGGATTTGCGTTCGGCTTAGGAGTGGAGAGGCCCGCCATGTTAAAATATGGTGTCAACGATCTTCGATTATTTAGCGAAAATGATGTTCGCTTTTTGAAACAATTCACAGCTGCTACCTGATAAATAGGTCTTCATGGAAATTCACACTATTGGTGTTTGTGGCGCAGGAACCATGGGCAGAGGTATCACTCTCACACTTGCGCAAGCAGGCTACTCTACTTTACTATTTGACCTCAATCCAGACATACTTGCCAGTGCCCGCGCTCAACACGAACGGGAACTTGAAAGCTTAGTGCAAAAAGGGAAGTTAACAGCGGACAAAAAAGAAAAGATACTGGCATTAATTCAATACACGAACGAGCTTGAAAACTGTTTAGCTGAATTTTTCATTGAAGCCATCGTCGAAAAAATAATTCCGAAAGTTGCGCTGCTAAATCAACTGGCAGAGCTTAATCATGGGGATTGCATTTTTGCAAGCAATACCTCATCCCTCTCCATTACCGAAATTGCAAAACAGGTTTTACACCCCGAACGAGTAATTGGGTTGCACTTTTTTAATCCAGCCACCATCATGAAACTCGTAGAAGTGGTGCATACTCCCTTTACAAATCCGGACGTGCTATCCACAACACTTCAATTAGTCAAACAGATTGGCAAAACGCCTGTTCAATGTAGCGATTCGCCGGGCTTTATCGTCAACCGAGTTGCAAGACCTTATTATATAGAATCATTGCGCTTAATCGAAGAACAGAAAAGCAATATTGAACAAATAGACCGTATTTTAGAATCGACTGGCTTTAAAATGGGACCTTTCAAACTAATGGACCTAATTGGCAATGATATCAATTTTGCGGTGAGCTGTTCCGTATATGAACAATTAGGAAAACCAGAGCGACTACAACCTTCATTTATTCAGCAGCAGTTAGTACAGGAGGGCAAATGGGGTAAAAAATCGGGTAGTGGTTACTATAAGTATACCTCATCATGAAAAAAATACTAGTAACGGGAGGCACAGGGTTTCTGGGATCATATATCCTGCAAGAATTGATCAAGCAAGGATATCACGTTCGGGCTTTATTCAGAAAAAAAGAAAAACCATTTTGGATTGATTCCGCTGTACTTGAAAAAGTAGAGTGGGTATCTGGTGACATACTAGATATTGTTTCAGTAGAAGAGGCCATGGAAGGGGTAGACAATGTAATTCATGCTGCCGCAATGGTATCTTTTGATCCAGCTGAAAAAAAAGCGCTTTATAAGATTAATGTAGAGGGAACTGCGAATGTGGTCAATGCCTGTCTTGAAAAAAAAATCAAGCGATTAGTCTATATCAGTTCTGTTGCAGCGCTGGGAAGAAAAGAGGGAGGAGGGCAAGTAGATGAAAAAGCAAAATGGGAAGAAAACCGCCTTCAAACGCATTATGCAAGAAGTAAGTACAAAGGAGAAATCGAAGCCTGGAGAGGTTTTAGTGAAGGGCTCGATACTGTAATTCTTAATCCCAGCACCATATTGGGATATGGGGACTGGACCAAAAGCAGCTGTGCTATTTTTAAACAGCTGCATGATGGATTTCCTTGGTACACGAGTGGCTTAAATGGATTTGTAGATGTAAAAGATGTAGCTAAAGCAGCGGTGCTTCTGATGGAACATCCTGTTTCGGGCGAACGATATGTTGTAAATGGGGATACTTGGCTCTTTCAACAACTACAAGATAAAATTGCAGACGGATTCCAAAAACCCAGACCCTCTCGAAAAGCAACTCCATTATTATTAGGAATCGCGTGGCGAATTGAAAGAATTCGATCATTAATGACAGGACGAAAACCACTTCTAACAAAAGAAAGTGCACGTGTTGCGGTAAGTAAAACAGTTTTTGATAACCGGAAATTACTTTCCCTCGTCCCCCAATTCAGATATACTCCGCTTGAAAAAACGATTGGCGAGGCCTGCAAAAAATATTTGTCTCGCTGAATTATTGCGTGCGCATTACTTTATCCCACAACGCTGGGATACGTTTGATCCAAACTCGCTCGCGTTTTTTTTCATTGGCAATTTCGGTAGGGGTACCAAAATAAATTTGATTTCCTGGTAAATCGCCGGGCACACCACTTTGTGCTAACACGGTTGCACCTTTACCAATACGCAAAGTTTTGTTGACGCCCACCTGTCCCCATAATATCACCTCGTCTTCAATGGTAACAGCCCCTGCAATGGCCACCTGTGCTGCAAAAAGGCAATTTTTACCAATGACAGTGTCATGTCCGATATGAACCTGATTATCCAATTTTGTACCCGCCCCAATAACGGTATCAGAAGTCACGCCGCGATCGATTGTACAAGCCGCCCCAATCTCTACCTCATTTTCAATTAAAACACGACCACAACTTTTCATTTTCTTGTAATGAACAGG
>JBILMC010000242.1:0-2526 GCA_044375755.1 Chitinophagaceae bacterium | reverse complement strand
AAAATCATACAAAGCACGTGTAATTGGGAAAGATCCAAGCAGTGATATTGCGGTACTAAAAATTGATGGTACAGGTTTTCCCTATTTGATATATGGAAACTCAGACAATGTTAAATTGGGTCAATGGGTACTAGCAATTGGGTATCCACTGACATTGGAGACTACCGTTACCGCCGGAATTGTCAGCGCCAAAGGCCGCTCTATTGGAGTAAATGGAAGACAAAGCCAAACTCCCATTGAATCGTTCATTCAAACAGATGCTGCAGTCAACCAAGGCAATAGTGGTGGAGCACTCATCACAACCGATGGACAGTTAATCGGCATTAACTCTGCCATTTACGCTCCCACTGGAACTTATGCAGGCTACTCATTTGCAATTCCAATCAACCTCGCAAAAAAAATAGTAAACGACCTGATAAAATTTGGGGATGTCAAAAGACCTTATTTAGGCATCATGTCCGATAGTAAAAATATTAATTCTACGGATGGCGCATATGTGGGTACAGTTGCACCTGATGGGGCTGCTGCAGCAGCAGGACTTAAGAAAGGAGATATTATCAAAAAAATCAACGATGTTCCAATCAGTTCATGGAGTGAGCTACAAGGCACAGTCGCTTCGCTTAACGCGGGAGAAAAAGTTTCAATAGTCTATCGCAGAGACGGAAAGGATTATACAGCTGCTGCAACACTTAAAGCAGATCAAGGCAACTACGGAGATATAGCAGCTGCGGGCCTCGGAGAGTTACTAGGTGCAGAGTTGGAAAATGCAGATAAAAAGGTTACCCAACGAAATGACGCTGATGGCGGAATTCGAGTTAAGCGTATAAGCAAAGGAGGACCACTAAGCAGAACTAGAATGCAAGAAGACTTTATTATCACCAGTGTAAATGGAGTGCCCGTTAACAATATTGAAGAATTAAGCAGAGCGATTGCTTCCTCTAGAGTAGAAAATCTTAATCTAGAAGGATTTTATGACGGGTCTGATGGACTTTATCGCTATCCTGTTACACTCACGCAAGAAGAGGAGTAATTTATATAAGGAGCTATAAAAAAGCCGGTTCAATTTGAGCCGGCTTTTTTATAGCTATTTTATTTTTCGTAGACTAAAAATTCCCAGGCTTGCATTTCAAATGGGCTTGCAGCACTAAAGTCATTGGCAGCACCTGAAAAAACATTCGTAAATCTTCCATTCACCAGCGGATCTTTAAACTCAAAATGTAAATCATTTTGAGAAGACAAGTTAAGAACCACTAATACTTCGCGCTCTCCGTTTTTTCGTAAAAAGCAAAATACTTTATCATCGGCAGTCGTTTTAATTCGATAGGCAACTCCGTTTAAACTACCTGCCTCCAATGCAGGATTTTTTCTTTTGAGCTGAATCAACGTTTTGTATAACCGAGTCAACTGTTCAGCATCAGGGCCTTTTTGAAAAAGATCCTTTTCAAAAAATGCTATGCGCTTTCTATTTCCAATTTCTTGTCCTGAATAAATAAGAGGTACCCCATTCCAAGTCATACTAAATACAGCCAGCGCCTTTGCCATATCGCCGTATTTTTCATACTCTGTACCATTCCAGCTATTCTCATCATGATTTGTTGTAAACCAAGAGCGAAGGGTTGAATCTCCTAATGCATCATAGCGCTGCAATACACTATTCAATGAATCAATAGCCCATTTTTGCTGGTAAAAATCTTTTGCCCGATGCATCCAGGTCCAGGTGTAACTGGCATCAAACACTTCACCATATTCTGGCTTTTCTAATTCATCATATTCTCCAAACCAAAATAGCGGCTTCAGCTGATCCAGTTCTGCCCTTGCCTCTTTCCAAAAACTGAGCTCAACCCAAAAGGCCAAATCACATCGAAACCCATCGATATCAAATTCATTTACCCAATAATTCATAGCACTTATCATTGCCTTGCGAAGAGAGGGGTTTGAGTAATCTAACTCAATAATATCATCCATACCAGAGGCAATTTTAAATGTGCCGGTGGTTGAATCTATCAAATAGTAATCTGGAAATTTCCTTGTCCATTTATGATCCCAACCCGTATGATTTGCCACCCAGTCTATGATAATTTTAAAACCCATCGCGTGTGCCTGACTTACCAAATTTTTAAAATCATCAATGCTACCAAACTCAGGATTAATGCCAGTATAATCCGAACAAGCATAATAGCTACCCAGCGTTCCCTTTTTATTTTGTTGTGCGATGGGCGTCAAGGGCATAAACCATAGTGTTTCCACTCCCAGCTCTTTCAACCGCGGCAACTCAAGCAAAAAAGCATTAAAAGTACCAGCAGGTGTGTATTGCCTCAGATTCACCTCATAAATAGTGGTCTGGCTTACCCAGGCGGGAGTGGTAAAAGGTCCGTTCATAGGGATTGATTTTTCAGCATTAACAGCTTCATTTCTTGGCATCAATTTGCATGACTGCAAAAAAATAAGCAAAGCCAAAGTGAGTAAGCGTATCTGCATACAAATTATTTCAAGCAAGATACAAAAAACCGAGCCCGTATCTTTGCT
>JBILMC010000241.1:0-2537 GCA_044375755.1 Chitinophagaceae bacterium | reverse complement strand
TTTGACTTCCCCACTCAATTTTCTTTTTAGTACTATTTACTGCATCTCTTACTTCATTTCTTTTTCGTAACTCTTCTTCATATAAGCGGCTTTTTAACATTGTCATTGCCTTTTCTCGGTTGCCTAACTGTGAGCGTTCGGTTTGACATACAACAACGATACCCGTTGGAATATGCGTCAACATCACTTTTGTTTCTACCTTGTTAACGTTCTGTCCTCCAGCGCCTCCACTTCTTGCTGTTTCCATTTTAACATCTGCATCTTTAATCTCGATGTTTATCGTATCGTCAACCAACGGGTACACAAAAACAGAAGAAAATGAAGTGTGCCTTCGGGCATTGCTATCAAAAGGAGAAATACGCACTAATCGATGTACACCACTTTCTGCCTTTAAAAATCCATATGCAAAAGGTCCTTCAAATTGCAACGTACATGTTTTTATTCCTGCCCCATCTCCCCAAACCCAGTCAAGTTCAGTTACCTTCCACCCCTGCTTTTCTCCATACATACGGTACATTCTGGCTAACATTTCAGCCCAATCCTGGCTTTCTGTTCCGCCGGCACCTGAATTTATTTGTAAAACAGCAGGTAATTCATCCTCAGGTTCATTTAGGGTTGCCTTAAATTCGGCATCATCTAAAAGGGAAAGTGCCTTGTCATAGGCCTCCTGGGTTTCTAATTCAGTCGCATCTCCACTTTTCCAAAAATCAAAAAGAACAGCAAAGTCTTCAACTGATTGTTCTGAACTTGTATAAAGATTAACCCAATATTCATTGAGCTTGATATTTTTCATAATATCTGTAGCTCTTTTATTATCGTCCCAAAATCCAGGGCTCAGAGATAATTGTTTGTCTTGTGCAATTTTCTGAAGTCGATTATCGACGTCAAAGAAACCTCCTTATCCCGATTATGCGGGACCGCATATCCTGTAATTTTTCAGCTGTCATGGGGCAAAAATAGCTTATTAATATTGAAAATGGATCGTAGTAGCGCCATTCCCATAAAAGGGGTCAAATTGATCAGAATAATTACGAATAAAGGGCTTCCCTTTAAGCCATTGGTGGATTTTCTCTTTTAACTTACCCTTACCCACCCCATGAATAACGGTTAATGTTGGCTGATGATGTAGAACAGCTAATTCAATTTTTTTCTCAAATGCACTTAACTGGATTGAGAGAATTTCAAAATTTGAAAGACCTCTCCAATCTGAAACAAGTTCTTCAATATGTAAGTCGATCACATGATAGAATGATTTTTCAAATAAGTTAGTTTTTAACGATTCAATGCTATTTGCTTGTTGCAACATCGGCTCATTCGCTACAAAAAATTGATTACTATTTTGATCAGGGAATTGATCAATAATAGTAAAAGAAAAACTTGCCTCTTTATTCTCTTTTAATTTTTGAAGATGGGTAAATAGTTGCTTTGGTTTAATTCGAATTGTATGTGAGTAATGATCAAGTTTACCACTCACTTTCTCAGCTAAAGAAAACTCAAAAAGAAAAAGTGGATTATCATTGAATGATTCCATTAAAAAATCGTGGAGATAGAAATCGTGTCCTTTTTCAATTTTTCCTGTTAGTTGCCACTCGATCTTTCCAAGTAAGCTGACTTTATAGGAGAAAAGAATAGAATGCAACAACCCGTTATGTAAATAAAGTTTAAAAGATTCTACGAGCCATTCTTCACTAGAATCTGCAATAATAGGCAGAAGTACAAAAGAAAGATTTCCACCAACTTTAGATCGATCAGGATTGTTTTTTTCTACCCGCAGATCTTCAAGAATACTTTTCGTATTCTTTTGCCTTTCAGGGGTGGAGCTTTTTTGGGTGGAGGAAAATCGATAGTAGTAGGGAAAATCGATTTGATCTAGAAATACGGGAAACTGGACACCTTTCACGTCAACACTAACCATTTCATTATCTAAAAATTCAATGATTGTTGCTTCCTCCTTGGAATGCAATAACAGAACCTTATCACCAATTTGGTATTTCAACTAGATAGTTTTAAAAAGCTACAGACCTGTAAGCCGGATTCTGTCGAGGGCCTTCATTTATCTGCCAAAAAAGTTGCCTCTTTTGGTCAAGCTGCCTACCCTGTAACCTGTCTTTTCAGAACTCGAACGTGCAGCTCTCAAAGGTTACTATACGTGGCATTTCAGCATGCAAGGTTTACCCGTCTCCTCTGTTACCAGCGAAGACCGTGGGCTCTTACCCCACGTTTTCATCCTCACCTTTATTGCTAAAGGCAGTTATTTTCTGTGGCACTTGCTGTCACCGGTTACCCGGCGCCCGGCTGTTCACCGGTGCATCGCACTTTGCTGTCCGGACTTTCCTACTCCCAAAAGAGAGTCGAAGACCTGGTCTGTAGCCCTGCAAAGGTACAAAACCTATTACTTACCATCCACATAGCTTGAGGAGTCAACTTTCAACCCAATTTGTAAGTCACGTTGCAATGTATCAATCGCTGAAATAATTTGCTTAGCTTGAACATGAGGCAACATGCTTTGATCTAAAATTAACTTGATCTGCTCCATA
>JBILMC010000240.1:0-2542 GCA_044375755.1 Chitinophagaceae bacterium | reverse complement strand
AACAACTGACGCTTCGGGCTCGACGACCATGAAGCCCGTGAGCTGGGATTACAGATTTAGTAATCTCTGCAACTTCAAATGTCGTATGTGTGGCGACATGTTGTCTAGTTCATGGGAAAGCGAACAACGACAGCACCAAATGATCGATTGGTCTAATCCAAAAAACAATTGGATGCAGCCTGAGATCAAGAAACAAATTGAACAGTTCCAGGATACTCAAATTGAAGCCGAGTTTGCAGCAGCAGTAGAGGACCACCGTGTAGAAGAAGTTTATTGGGTGGGCGGTGAACCGTTGATGTATGAACAACATTGGCGGTATATGCAGCGTATAATAGAACTGGGAGATGGAGCACAAGTTTATGCTAGATACAATACTAATCTTAGCCGCGTTAATTATAGAGGTATTAATCTTTATAGCGATATTCTTGCTAAAGTCCGCGATTGGCAAATCTGTGCCAGTATCGACGGTACGGGCCAAATTGGAGAATATATCCGAACAGGCCTTGATTATGAGTCGTGGCTTGAAAACTTTAAGGAAGGAATTAGAGTCTCTACACACCGGAGACAAATGAGATTGGACTTCACACTTACCCTTCCGGGTATGTTTGAAGTTGAAAATATGCAGCAGTTAGCCGACGATTTGGGCGTTGACATCCTGGCTAAGGTTGTCTTTAGTTTTTCGCCGGACGTAGTTATGTCACCTTTGGCCCTACCTAGATCCATATTAGATCCCTGGGTAGATGAAATCATTAACGCCGGAGTAGCCGGACCGATGAAGGATATACTAGTTCAGCTTAAGACACGCCCTACCTTTCAAGAGCAATATGGTGAAGAGGCGTACCGTGCAGGTATTGCTCGAGGACGGGCTCGTGTGTTAAAATTAGAATCTATTCGTACACAGTCAACAACTATGGACGAAATATTATCAAAGAGACGAGATGTATATGAGTGGTGGAATTCGATCAGTTAGTGTTGTTTTAAGAAACCCGTTAGACAAAAAAGATACTCTTGAATATCTAATAGAATTAAATGATACCAAGTTAGCACAAGACTGGGCACAAGCACTAAAACAAGAATTAATTAAAAATCGCCTAATTGAAAAAAATTTTTGTTTTATGGGATTCCCTCACACTCCTAGAAATTTGAATTACCTATGTCGCGAACTCAATGATGCTGTATATAGAATCAACATCTTCAATAGAACTAAAATTTGGCAAGACAATGGACTAGAACCATGTATTATTGAGGATTATTTTACACCAGAAAGTGTACAGTTTGGTGATGAATATCCAA
Organism: Chitinophagaceae bacterium; assembly: GCA_044375755.1. GTDB lineage: Bacteria > Bacteroidota > Bacteroidia > Chitinophagales > Chitinophagaceae > JJ008. Next base: position 1,249 of record JBILMC010000240.1, on the reverse strand, counting down.
TTGGATGGAACGAGTCTAATCTAGGACTGAGCATCAAACATGGTATAATGAATAGGTTGCATAATTACTTTGAAGTTTTGCAAGGTACAGTAGACCGGTTGAGTTTGTATTATAAATTTGCCGATTACGATACCAAGTATGCAATCAGACAATTAAATAATTTATGCCACGAAATTGAAACATTGTGTCTGAGTAAACGAAAACAGGCCACAGCTCCAGAATGGATACGACCCAGTCAAATAACCACGTTCCTTCATGCAGACAGAATTGAATTAAACGACGAACATAGAAGCGGATTCGCAACCAACGGATTTGACCGAGTGTTTGGTGGAGTTTACATGCACTGGACACAAATAGGAAAAACATTGTTTGAAGTTTTTCGTGACGAACACGCACCTGAACTAACAGATACAGTGTGCGAAGCTATTACAGAATTAAAATATTACAGCGGGGAATTTGACGTTGAGTGGGGCAAAAGTGTAATGTACGGTGGCCCTCACGAATGGCATAACAAACAAATAGACAATTTTAAAGAATGGTTGATATCAAACGGCAAAGATCCTGATGATATAAATTTAAGTTTAGGATATTTGCCATTGGGTCAAGTTAATTTGAGTTTTAGTTTTGGCACTTTACATGAACAAACAATCCAACAAATGTTAAGCAATCATTTGGACATTTACAAAATTGAAGTAGATGGTGTCACTAATACATTTGATTATTGTTGGAGCGATTACAACTATAAACAAATGCAAATTGATATAATGAAACCAGGTTATGACTACAGTTCTCGCCGGGGGTGATAGTTTCGTCTGGGGAAGTGAGTTGTTGGACAGTCCGCACGGCGGTCCCAATGGATTCAGTCAAAAAACATTTCCGGCCTTGCTTGCAGACAGTTATCTCTGTGCAGCGTATCCAGGAATTGGTAATAAAGAAATAGCATATCGCACCAGAGAGATGTTAGTTTGGTCTAAACCTGATATAATCATGGTCTGCTGGACTTGGCCCAGTAGAGACAACGCCTTAGACAGTGATTTTCACATCAAGAATTTAGAAGATCATTTACAATATCACAAGATACCTTATATCTTTACTTGTGCTGATAATTGTGTTGTCACAGGAAAATTAGATTACACAAATTGGTTTATGTTTCCTCCGGGTAGTGGAGCTAATCAAACAGAAAGCCCAAGAGGATTTTATCAATGGGCGGTGGAGAATAAGTACAAATGCGGAAAAGAAAATCATCCGC
>JBILMC010000239.1:0-2546 GCA_044375755.1 Chitinophagaceae bacterium | reverse complement strand
ATTACGTGCCGATTGTCCCCCCGGTTGAATTGTAAAATCGTTGAGCATCTTATCTCTTCTCTCCTGCTGATTAAATAAAACATGAATTTCACCACCCGTAATCATGAGTTGAAAAGAAAGTAACTCATCACTCTCATCATCAAATTGCGATTTTGCAATCACCTTGCTCCACTCCAGCTCCCCTTTTGGACTGTAGGACTGAATCATAATGTTGTCTGCATGATAACGAACCGCTTGTGAAGTTCTTGGAAAATTACCCCACCAAAGTCGGCTGGAGTAAGGAGACATATAATACATACTATTCATTCCCATAAAAGGAGAACCGTACAAATAATCCCACCTATTCCAGTTGTTGGCCCGTGAGGTAGTGTAATAAGCCTCACTTCCTATTAGAAAACCACCATCTTTTCTGGTAACGACCTGTCTGATAAAATAGTCATTGAAAGCAGTTTTACTAGTGGCGTTACCTTTAGCTTCTTGTCTTAAATCATCTAAAAAAAGAACGGTACGCTCCGATGCGGCCATGGCAGCGTTTTTATCAAAAACTAAGAGATAATAACCCTCTATTCCTCCTCTCCTTTCCTTAGCATAAAATGAACTTAAGATATAGCGCTTATTACTATTATCAATTTTAAGCCGGATATCATCCAACCAGCTCCCTTCAAAAGAAAGAGGGTATTCCATCAAACCATCTTCACCAAGACGCTGATAAAGCAACGAAGCCTTGCTGATATTATCATTAAAGGTTCTATGAAATCGGGTAAAAACTATGGTTCCTTCATTATCAATCATCATTTCACCTAGCTGGGTTGTACGGTCTTCCATGACAATTTTAGCCTGTGCACTACGAATCAGTTCCATTTTATCATTAAATACAAATGAAGTCATATGGTATAAGTCACGATCCCGGCTATTTACTTTTACTACAGCAATTTTTTTACGATCCTCACTCCCCGTAACCGCATAGAGTCGATTATCCGATGCAAATCCAAGATGTGTCGTATCTAGCTCTATCAATTCTCCCACTCTTCTTCCCATCTTGTCAATCTTTGCTGCAATACAATACACTACATTTCGGCGCTGGTACTGGTAAATCATCCAAGCAAAATCCGCATAAGGGAAAAAGTCGATATTAATCGTTCGGTCAGCATTAGGAAGATATCCCAGCTCTTCACGGCTGGTGATCTGCATTTCTTCATCCATCACCGAGATCCAACTTCGAAAGCGGTTATTTTTAAAAATCAAAAAATTACCCCCTATGCGGCCGACAATTTCAAAACTTAACCGTCGGTTATCTTCTTTTTCCGGGTCAGAATATATAATACGCTGAGCTGAACCGGTAAAAGGAATCAATTGAAGGAAGCCCAGTAAGGCCAAACCGATTAAAAAAATACGCTTTCCCATAACGCTATAAAGTTACCTTTAAAAGTTTAAGTTTTTTGCCTATACCTTTGTCGGGTGAAAGTTTCGACCAACAAGGTAACCGGTGCGGGACTACTTGTCGCACTGGGAATTATATTCGGAGACATTGGCACCTCCCCTCTTTACGTCTTTAACGCAATTATAGACAATAGAATTATTACTGAAGAGTTAATTCTAGGTACCCTCTCTTGCATTATTTGGACAATAACCCTACAAACAACCCTCAAATATGTCTTAATGGTTTTAAGGGCAGATAACAGGGGTGAGGGTGGAACTTTTGCATTGTATGCCTTGGTAAGAAGAAGAAGAAAATGGTTGGTATTTCCTGCCATGGTGGGTGGAGCTGCATTACTAGCCGATGGAATTATTACTCCCCCCATTTCTATTACCTCTGCTATAGAAGGTTTAAAAGAACTACCCTCTTTAGGGATAAAGGAGGGAAGCAATACGGTGGTTATTATTGTAATTTCAATTCTTGTATTATTTTTCTTTTTACAACAATTTGGTACGGCTTCGATAGGACAACTTTTTGGACCTATTATGTTTGTCTGGTTCACTATGTTGTTGGTGCTGGGTGCAATTCATGTTTTTGACGATCTGTCTATTTTCAAAGCCATTTCTCCGCACTATGCGATTTCATTCCTAAAAACATATCCTGGAGGATTTTGGCTCCTAGGGGCTGTTTTTCTATGTACCACTGGTGCAGAAGCTCTATATAGCGATCTGGGGCATTGTGGCAGAGGAAATATTCGCCTCTCCTGGATCTATGTCAAGATCTGCTTGCTCTTTAATTACTTGGGGCAAGGCGCTGCATTGCTTGCACAGAAATACACACTAAATGGCGAACAGATTACGTTGAGTAGTATCAATCAGCCCATCACTGCGTTGGTAAAAAGTCAATTACGTATAAATGCTTTTTATGACTTAATGCCACAATGGTTTATCATTCCAGGTGTAATTATTGCTACTTCGGCAGCTGTCATCGCAAGTCAAGCGATGGTTTCTGGTGCTTATACATTGATTAGTGAAGCCATGCGACTTAATTTATGGCCAAAAATGAAAATCCGCTATCCCTCCGAAGAAAAGGGACAGCTATTTATTCCCGCGATTAACTTACTCATGTT
>JBILMC010000238.1:0-2547 GCA_044375755.1 Chitinophagaceae bacterium | reverse complement strand
CACATTCGGAATATGGAAACTGTTACGCTGGCAGGAGGTATTATATGTCCTGCAACTCCTTCTTTTTACAGCAAACCCAAAACGATAGAGGCTGTTGCCTCCACGGTTACAGATCGTGTACTTGATCTTGCAGGTTTTTCAATCAAAACCTACAGATGGGGCCATTGATTTAAATGCCTGCTTGCTTACGAATCACATTAAGCGCTCCCCCAGCCTTAAACCACTCGATTTGTTGTTCATTATAGGAGTGATTGGCTACAATAGTGTCTTGACTTCCATCTGCATGATTTAAGACAATCTCCAGTGGCTTTCCAGGGCTAAAATTGGTTAATCCAATTATATCAATGTTATCATCCTCTTGAATTTTTGCATACTCTTCTTTATTTGCAAAAGTCAAGGCAAGCATCCCTTGTTTTTTCAAATTAGTTTCATGAATACGGGCAAATGATTTAACCAGTACAACACGAACGCCCAAATGACGAGGCTCCATGGCCGCATGTTCGCGTGAAGAGCCCTCTCCATAATTTTCATCTCCCACTACAATCGAACCGATTCCGGCTGCTTTATAGGCACGCTGTGTAGCAGGAACAGGGCCATACTCTCCAGTCAATTGATTTTTGACAAGGTCTGTTTTTTCATTGAAAAAGTTGACTGCACCAATCAACATGTTATTGCTGATATTATCCAGATGTCCTCTGAATTTTAACCAAGGACCTGCCATAGAAATATGGTCAGTGGTACACTTCCCCTTTGCCTTAATTAGGAGTTTAAGACTTTTTAGATCTGTGCCTTCCCAAGCAGCAAATGGATATAACAACTGTAAACGCTTGCTATCGGACTTTACATCTACTGTTACTTTACTTCCATCTTCTGCAGGAGCCTGATACCCGGCGTCCTCAACCGCAAAGCCTGCCACCGGCAATTCGTTTCCGACTGGTGGATCTAATTTTACGGCTTCCCCTTTTTCATTGATTAACGTATCAGTGATTGGATTAAAAGTAAGATCTCCGGCAATGGCAAGTGCAGTAACTAATTCCGGACTGGCCACAAAAGCAAGCGTGTTTGGATTACCATCGGCACGCTTTGCAAAATTTCTATTAAAAGAGTGTACGATTGTATTTTTCTCTTGCTTCTCTGCACCCATGCGATCCCACATTCCGATACAAGGTCCACAGGCATTCGCAAATACGCGCGCACCTATTTTAGAGAATGTATCCAAGAAACCATCTCTTTCAATGGTATAGCGCACTAATTCACTTCCGGGTGTGATTGTAAATTCCGCTTTTGTTTTTAATCCTTTTTCTGCAACTTGTTTAGCTAAACTTACCGCACGACTAATGTCCTCATAAGAGGAGTTAGTACAACTTCCAATCAGACCCACTTCAATTTTTGTGGGCCAACCATTTTGTGCAGCTACCTCTTTCATTTTTGATATAGGTGTAGCAAGATCTGGTGTAAATGGACCGTTTAGATGAGGCTCTAGCTCGCTCAGATTTATCTCAATGACTTTATCAAAATACTTTTCAGGGTTCGCATATACTTCTGGGTCACCGGTCAAGTATGCTTTGATTTGATCAGCAGCATCAGCCACCTCTTTTCTTCCTGTTGCCTCTAGATAACGACGCATACTTTCATCGTATCCGAATGTAGAAGTAGTGGCCCCTATCTCTGCGCCCATGTTGCAGATAGTCCCTTTACCTGTACAACTCATACTGGTTGCCCCTTCACCAAAATATTCCACAATGGCATTGGTGCCTCCCTTTACAGTGAGAATACCTGCAACTTTTAAGATTACATCCTTTGGTGAAGTCCAGCCGTTCAACTTGCCTGTCAATTTTACACCAATTAGTTTGGGCATGAGTAGCTCCCAGCTAAGACCTGCCATCACATCACAAGCGTCTGCTCCTCCTACTCCAATTGCAATCATTCCTAACCCACCTGCATTCACCGTGTGAGAATCCGTACCAATCATCATTCCACCCGGAAATGCATAGTTCTCTAATACAACCTGGTGAATGATTCCAGCACCTGGTTTCCAAAATCCTATTCCGTATTTATTTGAAATAGATGAAAGAAAATTATATACCTCCTCGTTATCACTAACTGCTTTGGAAAGGTCAGACTTACCCTCATTTTTGGCAACAATCAAGTGGTCGCAATGCACCGTTGACGGAACTGCAACTTTTTTACGGCCTGTGGTATCAAATTGCAAAAGAGCCATTTGTGCGGTTGCATCCTGCATCGCAACACGATCTGGCGCAAAATCGACATAATCCTTACCCCGTTGAAAATCACGTGGTGAAACACCATCCCACAAATGCGCATATAAAATTTTCTCTGCCAGTGTTAGGGGTCTTCCCAGCGCTTTTTTAGCAGCCTCCACTTTAGCAGGCATTCCTGCGTAGGTCTTCTTGATTAAGTCCAGATCAAATACCATGATTTTCGATTTTGTTTTCGCGGTGCAAAATTAAGAAAATCAAACCGAGGGATGACCTGTCTTTTGTATTTTTGGAATAAATAAAAAACCGAATCCTTCCCCTATGGAAA
>JBILMC010000028.1:0-10703 GCA_044375755.1 Chitinophagaceae bacterium | reverse complement strand
AAAGTCTACCGAAAAACTGGCTGATCTTTTTGAGTTGGCTGGTGGATTTAAACCGTTGGCCTACCAAGGCAGAGTAACGGGGACACGCAATGGAAATTTGACTAAAGAGGTGATTGACATCCCCTCAAACAAGTTTTCTGACTTCCTCCTCCGCCATGGCGATAGTTTACATGTAGATTCACTAGTTAATAAGTATGTGAATCGTGTTTCTATAAACGGAGCAGTATACAAGCCAGGAGTCTATGCCTGGGAAAAAGGTCAACAACTCAAAGAGCTAATTCTAAAGGCAGAGGGTCTTAAAGAAGAAGCCTTTTTAGGATCAGTGAATATTTTACGAACCTTTGAAAACCTCGAAAAACAAAATATCTCAGTCGATCTACGAGCCATATTGAAAGGGCAGGAATTTTTTACATTATTGAATGAAGATGTAGTAACTGTGTTCTCTTCATATGACTTAAAGGACACATTTAATTTAAGCATCAGCGGCCCAGTGCGCAAACCCGGCACCTATTCGTATGCAGATTCTATTACCCTAAAGCAATTGATTTTGCTTGCTGGGGGATTTACTGATAAAGCGATACCCACCTCTATTGAAATTGGTAGAAATAAAAAGCAATTAGTCGAAAATAGCGTAGAAGCCAAGGTGGAGATCATTAAAGTATCTATAAACGCAGATTTAAATAAAACGGGCACAGATTTTAAACTGATGCCTGGCGATATTGTGAGTGTAAAGTCTGACCCTTTTAAAGTTCCTCAATTGAAAGTCTTGGTGACAGGTAATGTGTTGTATCCAGGCACTTATGTATTGGAAAGTAGAGAAGATCGTCTGAGTAATATTTTAATTCGGTCAGGCGGATTGCTGAACATAGCCGATGAAAATGGGGTGAAAGTGATTCGAAGAAATATCATTCAGGACACCAGTTTTGTAAAAAAAGTGGCAGAAAAACAAACAAAAGGTGTTAAAGATTCAACTAGCAAGCAACCGAAAGAGTTAACTTTCGATGTAACTGAGATTGCAGTTAATTTAAAGGCACTCCTAAAAGCACCTGGAACAGCTGATGATATTATTTTAGAAGATGGTGATGAAGTGGTGATTCCACAAATTAAAAATGTGATAACCGTAACTGGAGAGGTGTTAAAGCCTGTGGCTGTACAGTTTACCCCAGGCAAGGGCTTTAATTATTATGTCTCTTCAGCGGGGGGGTATGCTAATAAGGCCAGAAAAACAAAGTCATTTGTAATTTATTCCAATGGTCGATCCAAGCGCACAACAAGCTTCTTAGGAATCTTTAAAAACCATCCCCAAATAGCTCCAGGCGCTACCGTGGTAGTTCCCACAAAACCAGAGAAAGAAGGAAGATTTGATGCAGCTAAAGCAGGAATTTTAATTTCAGCTTTATCGGCTCTTGCTTCAACTATTGCAATTTTAAAAGGGCTATAATGGAACAGCAACTCGATGACGAAATATCCTTAAAAGAACTAATTGAAAAAGGCCGTGAACTTTTTAATTACCTGCTGAGTAAATGGATGCTGATTGTATTGGTAGGTGTAATGGGAGGGGTGTTAGGGTTCATATATGCATGGTCAAAACCCATTAAGTATACTGCTAGAATCAGTTTTGTGGCAGAGGAAGGTCGTTCTAGTAGTAGCAGCTTAGCCTCATTAGCTGGACAATTCGGTCTTGATCTGGGCGGTTCATCAGGAGGGGGAATATTTACTGGAGATAATTTATTACTCTTTTTAAAAAGTGAAGGGTTAATTAGGGAAACCTTATTGACTACTTTAGATAGCATTTCAGCACAAACGCTTGCCGATCGTTATGCAGCGATCAATGAATTAAAGAAGGGGTGGAGTGAGAATAAACAAATCGGTGAGATTGATTTTTCAAAATACGCAAATGGCGAATTCCCACGCAAAGAAGACAGTCTTCTGCAGGTATTAGTGGGAGCTATTGGCAAGGAGCTATCGGTTTCTCGCCCAGAAAAGAAAGCAACATTTGTAGAAGTAAAAACAACTACTCGGGATGAGCAGCTTAGTAAATTGTTCACGGAGCGTTTGGTGCAAAAAGGAACTGAGCGATTTGTACAGTCCAAAATAAAAACAAAAGCAGCCAATGTTGCGCTTTTGCAAAAAAGAGCAGACAGTTTGGGGGCTTTACTAAACCGTAATACGTATAGCGCGGCAGCCGCTCAACAAGTACTCGTCGATGTAAACCCGGCCTTGCGCACAGCACCCGTATCTGCTGAAATTTCTACACGAGAAAAAATGATGATTGCCACCATCTTTGGCGAGGTTGTCAAAAATCTTGAATTTGCTAAGTTTACATTACAGCAAGAAACTCCAGTTATACAAGTGGTGGATCGTTCTTATCTCCCATTGAAAAAAGAGAAAGAAAGCAAGTTGAAAGCTTTATTATTAGGGGGCATCTTGGCAGGATTTTTAGCTATATGCTATCTATTGGCTAAACGTTGGTGGAAATCCCTCATGATGGCCTAAGACTGTAAATAGAAACGTTGCTCATGGTAAAAAAACTTTTTCTGGTTGTTATTTTTGGGTTTTCTATAGCCAGTGCCATTGGCCAGCAGGATATTTTACGAAGTGGTAACCTCATGTCATTACGTGTTGATCTGCTTTCCGAAGCGGATATTCGTAAGGTGCAACAACAACTTACTACCAACAATCTAACAATTGAGCAGGTGCGTCCACTCTTAATTAGTAAGGGCCTTAATGCAGTGGAGTATGATAAATTAAAAAGTCGTCTTCAACTGTTAAGTGTCAGTCCGAATAAAGCAAAGGGGGGGTACCGGTTTAATCAAAAGGAAGAACAGTTGCGAAAAAAAAGAGAACAACAGTTAATTCTTCCTCCTAAAAAAAATAAAGACATACTTGATGAAGAGGAGTTGGAGACAGAAGATAGTTTAAATACATTATTGCGTCTAGAAAAACCAAAACCGTTAATTGATCCACGCATTTTTGGTTCTGAGCTATTTAACCCGGGTCAAGATGAATTTGATTACCGAAGTATTGAAACGGATCTCACCAACTTAGCTACGCCTCTCGATTACGAAATTGGTCCTGGTGATCAATTAAAATTAGTAGTGTATGGTAAGCAAGAATATAATGCCGATCTGGATGTATCACGCGAAGGAAATATTTTAGTGGCGGGTGTTGGGCAAATAAAAGTAGGCGGGCTTACGATCGAAGCAGCCACTACCCGCATTAAACAGTCGATGCGTTTGACCTATCCTACCTTACTAAACGGAACAAGTAAACTAACTATTTCTCTTGGCGAAACAAGAACCATCAAAGTAACAGTTGTAGGGGCCAACCGCTCTGGTAGTATCAATATTCCCTCTTTATCCAGCATCTACGATGCACTCAGTAAAGCAGGCGGTCCAACTAATAATGGTTCTTTTCGTCAAATTGAGTTGGTTAGAAATAATCGAATTATTAATAAGGTCGATTTGTATCGTTTACTTTCTAAAGGCGATCAATCTGATAATTGGAGCCTACGCGATAATGATGTTATGCGAATTCCTTCCTATCAAACGCGCGTTGAACTAAGTGGTCAGGTTAAACGGCCTGGTTTATATGAGGTACTTCCTGGCGAATCATTTGCTGATATTTTACAATTGGCAGGTGGCTTTGACGATACCGCTTATACCGCTGCTGTTAAGTTAATTAGAAAGGGGCAAAAAGAAAGAGTAATAAAAGATCTGGTTGAAACTGAATACACAAAATTGACTCCATCTACCGGCGACCTCTTTGTAGTAAGTAAAATTCTTGATCGGTATGCAAACCGGGTAAAAGTAACGGGTGCGGTGTTTCGCCCCGATCAGTACGAATGGATCAGTGGCATGAAAGTGTCCGATTTAATACAAAAGGCAGATGGGATAAGAGAAGACGCCTACACAGAGCGTGCTATTTTGATTAGACAGCGCCCTGATCTTACTCGAGAAATGAAATCATTTGATTTGAGAAAAGCTCTCTCATTTGATCCTGCACACAATGTAGCACTTCAAAAAGAAGACGAAATATTGGTAAGCTCTACTATAGAAATGACTGATAGTTTAAAAGTTACCCTACTAGGCGAAGTGCACTTACCAGGTGATTATCATTTTATTCCGGGTATGACGTTGAAAAGTTTGATTCTTCATGCCGGAGGATTCACGGATGCTTCTTCTGCCAATATCCAAGTAGCACATCTTATTATCCGCGATACAATTGCAGCTGGAGATAGTCGCTCCAGCGAAATTGAAAGTATGATATGTAAAGACACGCTGGCTTTTTCTGACCTTGATATTCCTCTACGTGCCTACGATGTGGTGACCGTTAGAAAAAAACCAGTGTACAATAAATTGGAAACAGTACTGGTAGTGGGGCAGGTTCAGTTTCCGGGACCTTATGTGTTGACAAATACCAAAGAACGGGTCAGTGATCTTTATAAAAGAGTAGGAGGAATTTTACCTGATGCTAATTTGGAAGCGGCATATATAAAACGTTTTAAACCCGAAGAAGAAAGAAAACGAATTGCCGAAGATGCACGCCGACTACAACTTTTATTTGCTGATTCTTCTGCAACTGTTATAAAGGATATTGAAAAAGAGTTTGATAAGATTCCTTTGAGTATGTCTTCTATTTTGCGTAATCCAGGTAGTACCGAAGATGTGATCTTGCAATCCAGAGATGAATTGATCATTCCAAAGTTTGATGCGCAAGTAAGAGTGAGTGGTGCGGTTTTACAGTCCACTCAAATTCCCTTTGAAAAAGGAAGTGGCTTTAATTATTATGTTGCCGCTGCGGGGGGATATTCCCGTGAGGCTTGGAAAAAGAGCGCTTATATCATTTATGCCAACGGTAAATCGGCTACCACTAAACGGTTTTTGTTTTTCAAAAACTTTCCACGCGTAGAGCCCGGTGCAGAGATCATTGTTCCTAAACAGCCCTTATCCAAAGGTCGATTGACCACTGGTGAGGTAGTGGGTCTTTCCAGTGCGCTGGCAAGTTTAGCAGGGGTGGTCATTGCCTTACTTAGACTTTGATGGACGCTATGTAAATTGTTAACTGTGAAATGGAATTTATTTAAAAGAGAGATCGCTTTTGGGGTCTCTCTTTTTATTTTCAGATCCTTATTGGCACAACAACTACCGGTTTCACCACTTTCATTAGAAGAGGACCTTCGTTATTTACAATTACAGGGAAAATTGTCAAGTGAGGTTTCTTTAACAGTTAGGCCAACGATGCCTGAAAAAAAATTTACTCTTGATAGTTTTTATAATCGAATTGGGTTTATTTCTAACAGAGATCCTAAACGAAGTAGTCTGAAGTTTTTAGGTAAATCTGGGAGTTTTAGTATTCTACCCATTTCTGCTTTAGTAAAGTTGAATACGCGCCATCCTTTTGGTTGGTCCGATGGCGCGTTAATGCCTGTAGCGGGGCTTCAAACCTTGCTTAGTGCTGGTTTCTATTCTCAGCTCGGGCCTCTTGCTATTCAGGTTAAACCTGAATTTTTATACGCTGCAAATCCCCCTTACCCAACTACAGTTTATTTTGGTGCAAAGTCTCCTGCGACTTCAATAAAGCGACTTTTTCCCGGGCAATCAAAAATTGAGATAGGGGGAGGCCCAGTGGCCGTTGCCATTTCTTCAGAAAATTTATGGTGGGGCCCGGGTCAATACAGTAGTCTTATGATGACAAATAATGCGCCAGGGTTTTATCATGTCCGTTTTAATAGCCGAAGGCCGCTGCGTACAGGAATTGGAAATTTTGAGTGGAACATAATTGCAGGCCGGTTAGAAGACGAAGCCAAACAGCCTGATGAAATTTTACAGCTCAATTATTATGGTGATATCTATGGGTGGAGTAAGCCATATTGGAAGTATGTAAATGGGCTAGTACTTTCTTATCAGCCTTCCTTTTTAAAGGGATTTTTTTTAGGTGCCACTCGTTCTTTTACTAGCTCCGGGTCCAATGTTGCCGACTCGTTAGTAAAAAACGAAGGGTTTGTAAAAGCGTATCTTCCTGTATTTGCCGATTTTTTTAAGTCCAGATTAACCAATGAAGACCAGCGACAGTGGAATCAGCTCGTTTCTTTTTTTATGCGGCAACTTTTTCAAAAAGCGAATGCAGAAGTTTATTTTGAGTATGGATGGAACGATCACAAGTATAATCTTCGCGATTTGATCATGTCTCCCTTTCACTCTGCTTCTTTTATGGCAGGGTATAAAAAATTATATCGTCTTAAAAAGGGTCGTTGGTTAGAATTATCGGGCGAGTTAACACAAATGGAGCAGAGCCCCGATTACTTAGTTAGAAGTGCCGGTAATTGGTATGTGCATTGGTTTAATTCAAATTATAGTCATTACGGCCAAATACTTGGGTCTGGAATAGGATATGGTTCTAATTCGTTTATTACAACAGCTTCAATCCGAAAGGGTCCAAACTTTATAGGGGTTATCATGGAGAGGGTGCAGCGAGATCCAAATGTTTATGTAGAGCGTTGGACGGATTGGGGTTTAGGAATCAATTTTCGTAAAACGCTTGGTTCTTTTTGGGTACAATCTAAATTAATGGGTGTACAGTCTGTTAACTACGGATGGGTCAGTGCAAAAAATCATTTTAATTTTAGCGGAGCAATTTCTTTAAACTATCGCTGGTGAGACAGATACTACTGTTACTTTTTTGTTTGATGGGGCTACCCGCTGTTTTATTAGCGCAGGAAATTTTGCCAGTTCAAGAGGGTCCGCACTACGAAGGACTACGCCGTAGGCAATTACAGGGAGATACTACCGGGGGGATGCAGCAATACTCAATGATGATTCGTCCAATTGAATTTACAGATACAAATCAAAAACGATCAACCGACTACTTACGTGTTTTACCCTTTCAACAGTTAACACAGTATAATAGTAGGCGGCCTCTTGCAGGGATGGATGGGGCTCTGATACCTTCGAGAGGAGTTCAGTATTATTATTCAACCGGGTTAGAACTTCGCTCAAAAAATTTTCTATTTAAGTTTCAACCCGAATATACATGGGCGTTTAATGAAAAGTTTGAACAGTTTCCCGCTGATCATTATCCAATTGTTTGGAAATATTATTACCAGTGGTTGAATCAAATAGATTGGCCTGAGCGATTTTCAGCAGAGCCTCATTATAAATTAAGACTTGGGCAAAGTAGAATTCAACTCATGACAAAAGGAATTGCACTTGGCGTATCTACAGAAAATCTATGGTGGGGGCCAGGTCGATTTAATTCTCTGGTAATGACAAACAATGCTCCCGGGTTTCTACATTTTACTTTTCACACCGATAGACCCCTACATACTAGCATTGGTTCTTTTGAATGGCAAATAATTTGGGGAGGAGCACTTGCTGAATCCGGTGAGCCTACACCTGAAAATTTACGTACCTATAATAATCAACCTTTATACATTCCAAAACTGGAGAAACCTCGTATGGTTGACGGAGGTATTTTTACTTGGCAGCCCCGATGGACAAAGGGTTTGTTTTTAGGGGTAGATCTATTACAGGTTCGATACAGGGCTGATTCTGTAGTTCCATCTGCAAAGATGGGATCTCTGTTTGCACGACTTGCCTTACCAGAAGAAAAAGCTGAACTATATTTTCAGTACGGCCGCTCTGATAAATTTGTGTCTCCCATTAATTTACTGAGCGATACGATACCTCGTGGTTATTTAGCTGGGGTTCGAAAATTATTTTCATTAGATAAAAGTCAAACCTCTTTTTTTCAATTTGGTATTGAGTTAGTGCAGTTACAAATGCCTAACGCCTCTCTTATTCGGCAGGCTAGTAGCTGGTATGCCCATCAGGCTGTAAGACAGGGGTTCACTAATGAAGGTCAATTGCTAGGCGCTGCTGTAGGGCCGGGAGGAAATGCTCAGCGGCTAGATATCTCCTGGATAAAAAAGAAAACCAGAATTGGATTAGAGGTAGAACGTTGGTTACATAATGCAGATTTTTACTATAACTATAATATCAATTCAGGCTCATATGATTTTAATCGTCAATGGGTAGACTTGATGGCTTCGTTGGTATTTAACTTTCCTGTAAAAAAATGGCATTGGTTTGGACAGTTTTCAATGATTCGTTCCATAAACTACCAATGGAAATCCTATATTCCGGATCTAGTTAGTCCACAAACCTATTTTGATAATGGGTTGGATGAAATTAATTTTCATGGACGGCTGGGGTTTATTCATAAATTTTAACTGAAATGACGCGAGATCTTGTAGTGATAACAGGAGCTGGAGGTTTGATTGGAAGTGAAGCTGCTATTTACTTTCATCAATTAGGGTTTGATATCTTAGGTATTGATAATAACAAGCGGGCCTATTTTTTTGGCTCAACTGCAAGTACGGAATGGAGGGTTGCGGAATTAGTGCGTATTCTCCCTCATTATACACATGCTTCAATCGATATTACAGATCAGGTGGCGATGAATTCAATTTTTTTGAAAGAAGCTGCACGAATCAAATTAATTATACACTGTGCAGCACAACCCTCACACGATTGGGCCGCCAAGGAGCCGATCACTGATTTTACAGTAAATGCCACGGCAACTTTACATTTATTAGAACTCACACGCCAGTATTGTCCTCATGCTGTTTTTATTTTCACTTCAACAAACAAAGTATACGGCGATCAGCCTAACCTGTTGCCTTTAATAGAAAAAGAATTCAGGTGGGAGCTAGATCCTTCGCATTCCTTTGCTGAACACGGAATCGATGAGAGTCTGTCAATTGATCAATCCACCCATAGTCTTTTTGGAGTTAGTAAAACAGCTGCCGATTTAATGGTGCAAGAATATGGTCGCTATTTTGGACTGCGCACTATTATTTTTAGAGGAGGATGTTTAACGGGACCTTCTCACAGTGGTGCTGAACTTCATGGTTTTTTGGCGTATTTGATCCAATGTGCTGTTTTGGATAATCCCTATACCATTTTTGGATATAAGGGTAAGCAAGTACGAGATAATATTCATAGTGTTGATTTGGTCAACGCCTTTGGGGTTGTATTTAATCGACCTCCCAGCCCAGGAACGGTCTACAATATGGGAGGATCTAGATATTCTAATATTTCTATGCTGGAGGCAATTAATTGGTTACAACATTTTCTGGGCAAGCCTATCAAGTATAGCATTGATGAATCCAAAACAAGAAGGGGTGATCATATTTGGTATATCTCAGATGTTCGTAGATTTCAACAGGATTACCCGGAGTGGAAATATAAATATGATATAGATGCAATTTTACACGAAATGACAACAACGGCTGTCGATAAACTCAAACAACGTTGAGAAAACTGATTAGACAGATTGCACCTAATTTTTTTAGATTAGGATTGATTCAAGCCAGCAGTATTTTATTACAATTTCTTTTAATTCCAATTGTAGTACAGCGTGCGGGCTTCGAAGCGAATGGAAAATTATTAACGGCTCTTTCGGCATCTGTATTATTTTCTATTTTGATCAATTTTGCGAGTAATCAATCGGGTCCACTTGCATTAAGTGAAAAATCGGAGGAGGGTGGCCGACATAGTTTTAATCCGTTATTGAGTCTATATTTTTATGTACGGATCATTTTATTTTTTGTTTCCATAACTGCCATTTTTCTTTTTTATGCACTCCAAAAAGAAATGGGGCTTTATTTGATAGGGATCATTCCTCTTTTGCTATCCGAAATTTTTAATCCTTATATTCTTTGTTTAAGCCGTAATCAATTACAGTGGCTTTCAATTCTCAACGTGCTAGGCCGGTTTGTAGGGGTGTCTCTCGTATACTTTTTTTGGAGTCATACTACTCCAGCTTATTGGGTCAATGTTTGGATAGGGGGTAGTTTGACAATGTTTTTCATACTTTTTTGGATAAATGAACTTTTAAAAGGACAGTTTAGATTACAACCTATTTTTAAAAAAGACATCTTGGGTCTTCTAAAGCAAAATTTGTCCTTAGTTCAAAGTAATCTGATTGTTCACTTTCAGCAGGCATTTATTTTATACTTGGTAGGAATAGTAGCCACGCCCATGGTATGGGGGATCTATGCGATTATTGATAAAATTGTTTGGGGATATCGAACCCTCCTGATTTCATTTTCTGGAGCTGTTTATGCCGCCTCAATCAACATAGTAGCTAGTGGCTGGACCAATTGGAAACGCTACAAAGTTCGTATCAATCAATTGTTGGCAACTTTTTTAATTGCAGGGTCATTTTTTCAATTTTGTTTTGCGACCCCCTTGGCTGCCTTATTTGGATGGCCTCAGTATACTAATGAGTTAGTACTGTCTATTCGCCTCGCCTCTGTAATACCCGTTTTTACAGGGCTGAATCTTATGAATGTATTAGAGTTGCTCTTTAAAAAGAAACATACTCTTATTTATCGTGCAAATCTTTTGGTTATGGGTGTGGTCATAATTTTAGGTGGCGGGTTGTATGTTGTAAATCTTTCTTTCACCCCAATCCCATCTTGGATGCCCGTAATTGCATTATTCACCGTAGAATTAATTACCTTATTGGTGTATGAAAAGAGTTGTCGTAATTCTGGTTGACTGGAACGGCGAAGAGGTGACCCGTGAATGTCTAGAGTCGTTGAAGCAAGTAGAGTTGCCTTCTACGCTAACGCTTACGGCAATTTTAGTAGATAATGGATCAAGTAGGCCGATTGAAAAAAATATTGTCGAAGAGTT
>JBILMC010000237.1:0-2561 GCA_044375755.1 Chitinophagaceae bacterium | reverse complement strand
AGTAACGGTTAACAGCTGCATGGCAGAATTATACGGTAAAGCGACAGGGTGTGCAAAAGGAAAGGGGGGAAGTATGCACTTCTTTAGCAAGGAGAACAATTTCTATGGAGGCCATGGCATTGTTGGAGCACAAATTGGAACTGGTGCCGGTTTAGCTTTTGCTGAACAATATCGTAATACCGACAACGTGGTGTTAGCTTTTTTTGGTGATGGTGCTGCTCGTCAGGGTATGTTGCATGAAACTTTTAATTTGGCGATGCTTTGGAAGCTTCCTGTCGTATTTATTTGCGAGAACAATAACTATGCAATGGGAACCTCCATTCAGCGTACTTCCAATGTAATTGATATTTACAAATTAGCTGACGCGTACGAAATGCCAGCAGATATTATTGATGGAATGAGTGCAGAGGCGGTACACAATGGTGTAAGTCGTGCTGTAAATCGTGCGCGTGAAAAGGGAGGCCCAACTTTATTAGAAATAAAAACATATCGGTACAAAGGTCATTCTATAAGCGATCCACAGAAATACCGTAGCAAGGAAGAGGTAGAAGATTATAAAACTAAAGATCCTATTCAGCTGGTACTAGGGACTATTTTGCAAGAGGGAATGGCTTCACAAGAAGCAATTGATCAAATAAATCAACGTGTTGATCAAATGGTTGCTGCTTCTGTTCAATTTGCCGAAGAAAGTCCTTGGCCAGATGATAGCGAAGTTTTAAAAGACATTTATATTGATCCTGCATACCCTTTCATTACTGACTAAATTTCTTTACTAATAATTTTTTATATGACTGAATCACAACAAACCTTATCCCCGGTAGTTAACTTTTGGAATAAATACAGCAAACAAATTAGCTTACTTGCACTAGTGATAATTGCTTTGGTAGCCGGCTGGTATTCTTATCAGCAATTTTATCAGCTTCCCAGAGAAAAGAAAGCTATTGAAGCTATCTTTCGTGCAGAGGAGTATTACAGAAATGATTCAGTTGCCCTTGCCTTAAATGGTGATGGACAAAACTTGGGATTTATTAAAGTCATTGAAAAGTATAGTGGAACACAAACTTCGAACCTGGCATGTTTTTATGCAGGTAGTTGCTTTCTTAAATTAGGAGATAATACGAAAGCGATTTCTTACCTTGAAAAATTTAGTACCTCGTCAAAAATTACACAAGCAAGAGCCTACAAATTACTAGGAGACGCCTATGCAGATAGTGGTAAGAATGATCAAGCATTGGAGTTTTACAAAAAGGCCGCAGCTCATTTTGAGGAAGATGAAGTCAATTCTCCCGAATACTTATTTATGGCCGCTTATTTTGCTGATCAGGTACTAAAAAATACATCAGAAGCAACTGCGCTTTATGAGGAGATTAGAAAGAAGTACCCACGTAGTCAGCAGTCTTTTGATGCCGAAAAGAACTTAGCTAGACTGGGAGTGTATTCTTCTAACGATTAATATAAAGTTTATTGAACGTCCAGCTTTTCATACCCTGTTTTGTTGATCAGCTGTATCCTGATACCGCTTTTAACATGATTAAAGTGTTAGAGAAAGCGGGCTGTACTGTTACTTATAATTCAAGACAAACCTGCTGTGGTCAAGCTGCATTTAATGCTGGTTACTGGGAGGAGTCGAAAGCAGTTTGCCAAAAGTTTATCAGCGATTTTAATGGGAATGACCCAATTGTTGCGCCTAGTGCTTCCTGCGTTGGATTCGTAAAAAATTATTATTCCAGGTTATTTGACAATTCGTCGTTGCACCATGAAGTTCAGGAAATGAAGCATCGGATTTTTGAATTTTCTTCTTTTCTTTGCCATCAACTAGGAGTGACTCAGTTTGGCGCAAAATTATCTGGACTGGCAACTTTTCATGATTCCTGTGCTGGATTACGCGAATGTGGGATAAAAGAGGAGCCCCGTAAGCTGTTAAAAAATGTTGGAGGACTTGAATTAGTGGAGATGAATGAAACAGAAACCTGTTGTGGATTTGGTGGAACCTTTGCTGTCAAATATGAAAATATTTCAATGGCTATGGCTGAGCAAAAGGTAGAAAATGCCCTGGCTACAAAAGCGAATTATTTAATTTCTACAGACCTATCTTGCCTGATGCATCTCAATGGGTATATTCAGCAAAAAGGGTATTCTATTAAACCATTGCACCTCGCAGACGTATTAGCATCAGGTTGGTAAAACTGATAGTTATGGCATATTGGCTTTTAAAATCAGAACCCTTTAAGTATTCTTGGGATCAGTTAGTAAAGGACAAACGCACCCATTGGGACGGTGTAAGAAACTACGCAGCTCGTAATAACTTGCGTGCGATGAAAAAAGGCGACTTGGCTTTTTTTTACCATAGCAATGAGGGTGTTGAAATTGTTGGAATAGTAAAGATCTGTAAAGAGCATTATCAAGATCCAACAACAACAGAAACAGCCTGGGTTGTTGTTGATGTTAGTCCTGTTAAAAAATTAAAAAGAACAATTCCTCTATCAGAGATAAAAGGTGTGAGGAAATTGCAAAATATGGCTCTTTTGAAACAGAGTCGGTTATCTGTTCAGCCGGTGACA
>JBILMC010000236.1:0-2591 GCA_044375755.1 Chitinophagaceae bacterium | reverse complement strand
TATCATGAGCTAGAAGATTTTTTTAGCATCAACAAAAAGCTGGCAGACCGTTATGGAATGCATTGTTGGACAAATGCAGAGTCTTTTGATCGTGACATGCCTATCAAGTTTTTGCCTATTAAGTTTGAAAAATTGAAATTAAAATTAGAAGCTGCTGCTAGAGCTGGCTATGATAAGGCAATCACATTTGAATTTTCTCACTTTATGAGTCCGCAATCAGTTTATGGAGCTGCGCATCATTTATACAATAGATACATGGAGTATAAAGCTGCTTCAACAGCTTCTAATTAAGCCGCGATGAAAAATATTATTCAGTTTGCCGTAATTGTTATTTGTTTTTTTTATTTCTCCATTACTGGTTTGGGACAAAAGTCTGATCATTTACCAGTAAGAGGCACATGGGTTACAAATGTAGCTAGTCAAGTATTGCATTCCAGAGTTGCTATTAAAAAGGCTGTGGAGCAGTCAAAACAAGCAGGGCTTAATACACTGTTTGTGGTGGTATGGAATGGAGGGTATACGCTTTATCCTAGTCAGGTGCAGCGTCAGCATATTGGCGTATTACAACATCCAGAATTTTTAGGGAGAGACCCGTTAAAAGAAATTATTGAAGAAGGACATCGTGCAGGCTTAAAAGTACATGCTTGGTTTGAGTTTGGTTTTTCCTATGCATATAAAGACACGAATTCTTTATGGTTACAGAAATATCCAACGTGGTGTGGGCGAAATAGCCGAGGAGAGTTGTTGCAGAAGAATGGCTTTTATTGGTGGAATGCGCTGCATCCCGGGCCTCAGTCTCTCTTACAGTCATTGATATTGGAAGTGGTGAAGAATTATGAGGTGGATGGGATTCAGGGCGACGATCGATTACCCGCAATGCCTGCAGAGGGTGGATTTGATAGTTATACTCGTTCTCTATTTTTAAAAGAAAATCCCACTAAGAACTTTCCCAATCAGCCTAAAGACAGTCTTTTTATACAATGGAAAGCCAATCATCTTTCAGCATTTGGTAAAAAAGTATACGATGCAGTGAAGCGTATGCGAAAGGATTGTATTGTGTCTTGGGCGCCAAGTATATTTCCCTGGAGTAAAGAAGAATATTTGCAAGACTGGCCAGCTTGGTTAAAAGGCGGATATGCAGATTGGATAATCCCTCAGTTATACCGATATAATTTACCAGCTTATGAAAAAATTTTGAAGCAGCTTCGTACACAAATTCCCGACACATTAATGGACAAAGTTTTTCCGGGACTGCTTACTTCGCTGGGGGATGGCTATCAGGCTGATGCTGATTTGATGAAAAATATGATTCGACTAAATCGTGAAAATGGATTTAAAGGAGAAGTTTTTTTCTATTTTGAAACTTTAAATCGGGTTCCCTTTAATTTATATCAATAGCTTATTATGAAGCGTTATTTATTGCTGTTGCCCACTTTAGTTATCCTATGTGGAAGTGCTTGCTCAAAGTCGTCTAACGGTGGTGGAGGAACTCCAACTCCAACTCCAACCCCTGTTACGCCTTTGATTACCCTGGCTCCGGGTTGGAAATACTCTGCTACATTATCTCAGAATTTTCCATCTGGCATACAGGCCTTCACATTTGACACAATTCATAATGGGAAAACTGTAAAGGCTTTTTGTGTTGCCTTAGATTATGCTACAGGTCGTTTTGAATTCAAGCCCGTTGTTTCTTCAACATTAAAAACGCCAAGTCAGTTTGCAGCTGCTGAATCAGGATTGGTCTATGTTGCGATCAACGGTGGTTATTTCGGAGGTAACCAATCTTATAGTTTGGTTAAATATGAAAACGTAGTGGCCACTCCAAATATTAAAGCAGTCACCCGTAGTTACAATGGCTCGAATGCATCTTATTATCCAACCAGGGCTGCCTTTGGAATTACTTCAACTGGTGCACCAACAACTGCCTGGATTTACTCTATAGGTGCGGGTAATGATCTTATCTATCAGTATCCGACGCCAAGTCCTAATGCGGAGGGATCAGCTCCTCAATTACAGCCTACTGAAACATTTCCGTCAGGTGGTTCTGTATGGAATATAGTAGCTGGAATTGGAGGCTCCCCCATGTTAGTGCGTGGAGGGACGATTCGGATTTCTGATGTGGAGGAGCTTATCAGTATAAATAATTCTACTTCAAGGCCACGTACTGCTATTGGATATACAACCAGCGGTAGAATAGTTTTAATGGCGGTTGAAGGAGATAATAGTAGCGCAGGATATCTGGGAGTCAATCTGGCTGATCTTGCATCAATGATGCGATCATTAGGTTGTACGGATGCAATAAATCTGGATGGAGGAGGTTCTACTTCTATGATTATCGGCAATCGATTAACAGTAAGACCAGGAGATAATGGTATAGAACGACCTGTAGCTAGCGCAGTGCTAATCAAACAACGATAGTTTGTCGTTTATTTTCTACAAAAAAATAAATTTACTTCTGTAGTTCACGCTAAATCGCTTGACTAATTTGTAGTACTAGTTCAGAAATTTTTAACTAATACTACAAATCATGCAAATTTTATTGATCGACAATCAAGAAATTATTCTTAAGGGTATTGAAGCGGTAATTGAAA
>JBILMC010000234.1:0-2592 GCA_044375755.1 Chitinophagaceae bacterium | reverse complement strand
CCCTATCTAGCTGTAGTAACACCTTCTACGCACGATATGAGTACAATTAGAGGATGGTGGGAAGAGAACAGGCAACGCACGCAATATTTCTATAACCATGAAATGCATCAATGGGGTGACGCTCCCCAGTTTTGTGAAGCATGGATCAATCGCGCCATTGTGGAGCAACATTTAAATTCGCCTGCTATGTGGAGCATTTTTCAAATGCAAGATCTTATGGGAATGAGCGAGTTGATCCGAAGAACTCACCCGGGTGATGAAAGAATTAATGACCCAGCTAATCCGAAGAATTATTGGCAGTATCGGATGCATATCAAGGTGGAGGAATTAATAGAAAATAAAGCTTTTACAACATTAATTAGGGATGCTATTGTAAATGCAGGCCGTGCATAACAAGATTCCTCGAATTATCTTTGCATAAATCATTTTATGCAGGTTCGCTACTGGACGCACCAACTTAAATTTCGTTATCCTTTCACAATTTCAAAGGGTACTAAAACTCATCAGCCCACGCTAATTGTTGAATTATCATTAGGTAATTGGAAAGGATATGGGGAGGCCCCCTCCATTTCTTATTATCCAGAAAGTTCGCTAGAAAAGATGACTGCTCTTTTGGAGAGTAAAAAATTGGGTATAGAAAAATTCGCGTTTACTGATCCTGAGCGTTATTGGCATTATTTACATCACTTGATACCTGGCTCCAATTTTCTAATTGCTGCACTAGATATTGCGGGATGGGATTTGTTTGGGAAAATGAAAAATAGATCACTTCAATCCATTTGGGGGATAAGTAATCAAGCGGGGCCAAAAACAGACTACACGATTGGGATTGACTCTGTAGCAATGATGGCAACTAAAATGCAAGAACGAGACTGGCCCATCTATAAAATCAAAGTGGGAACACCTAGTGATCTTAATATACTCTCATTTTTGCGATCAAAATCAGATAAACCATTCCGGGTGGATGCAAATGCTGGATGGACACTTGATGAGGCATTAGTCTTGATTCCAAAATTAAAGGAGCTGGGTGTAGAATTAATTGAGCAGCCACTTGCGAAAGATAATTGGGAGGGGATGCGCATTTTAAAAGAAATGAATTTGATTCCCCTTTTTGCAGATGAAAGTTGTGTTACGGAGAAAGAGGTAGCAAAATGTGCGCTCTACTTTAATGGGATCAATATTAAATTGACAAAGTGTGGTGGTATTACCCCCGCAAAACGAATGATTACAGAAGCACGTAATTTAGGCTTGCAAGTAATGCTTGGTAGCATGAACGAATCAACTATTGGTTCCGCAGCATTAGCGCAGCTTCATCCATTGGCCGATGCCTTAGATATGGATGGCCCACTGCTTTTAGAACAAGATGTAGCAACTGGACTTCAATATGACAATGGTCTTATAATTCCCTCTAATCAACCTGGATTGGGCGTACACTATACCGGAATTATAAATAGTGAACATTAGGGTTAAAATTGTGTTTATAAAGTTGTAAAGAAATTAAAATGGCTTGGAAAAATCAGCTTGAATTCATTAAGGCATTGGAAGAGGGCGGTGAATTAATTCGTATCAAAGAGTTTGTTGATCCAAAGTTAGAAATAGCAGAAATCACTGACAGGATAAGTAAGTCTGGAGGTGGGGGAAAGGCACTTTTGTTTGAGAATACGGGTACTGATTTTCCAATTTTGATGAACGCATACGGCAGTGAGCGACGTATGTGTATGGCACTTAGAGTAGACAATTTAGATGCTGTAGCAAAAGAAATTGAAGATCTGTTTCATCTATTAGCATCTCCAAAAGAGAACATCGTCGATAAACTCAAATTATTACCCAAGCTGGGACAATTTGCAAGTTGGATGCCAAAAGTGATTAAAGGCAGAGGAGATTGCCAGGAGTGTATAATGGTGAACCCCGATCTTTCCAAAATACCCGTGTTGACTTGCTGGCCAAAAGATGGGGGACCCTTTATTACCTTACCTGTAATTCATACAAAAGATCCAGAAACACAAAGTAGAAATGTGGGAATGTACCGAATGCAAGTATTTGGGCCGACATTAACTGGAATGCACTGGCATAAACATAAAGTGAGTGCAAAGCATTTTTCAGCCTACAAAAAAAGTGGAAAGCTGATGCCAGTTGCAGTAGCATTAGGTGGAGATCCTGTTTATGCTTATAGTGCAACAGCACCATTACCCGAAAATGTTGACGAATACATGTTGGCAGGGTTTTTACGAAAAAAGAAAGTGGAATTGGTTAAATGTATTACGCAACCAGAAATTGAAGTACCTGCTGACGCCGACATTATTATTGAGGGATATGTGGATCCTTCTGAAGACTTAATTTGGGAAGGCCCCTTTGGTGATCATACAGGATATTATTCCTTGCCAGACTGGTATCCTCGTTTCCATGTTACTGCTATCACGCATAAAAAGAATGCTGTATATCCCGCAACAATTGTTGGTATTCCTCCACAAGAGGATGCATGGTTGGGCAAAGCCACTGAACGTATTTTCTTGGCTCCAATTAAAATGACGATGGTTCCAGAAATCAAAGACATGGATATGCCTGTAGAGGGAGTTTTTCACAACCTAGTTA
>JBILMC010000235.1:0-2592 GCA_044375755.1 Chitinophagaceae bacterium | reverse complement strand
GACTTTTATATTTTTCTAATAGTGATTCTAGCATTCCAACCGTATCACTATTTTGTCCAATACCAGGACCTATACCAATTGCATTGAAAGGGGAGAGGTTGGTAGGAAAACTAGAAATATGTGTTTCTTTTGAATCCATATTAACCATGGCTTCTGGTAAGCATGATTGAATAATTTGATATCCGCAGGTTGGAATTTGACAAGTTAATAAACCAATACCTGCTTTTAAAGCACCTTGAGCAGCTAAAACTGCTGCTCCCATTTTTCCTACACTTCCTGCAATCAATAGACCATGGCCAAAATTTCCCTTGTGTGAAAACCGATTTCTTTTTTTTAGTAGCTGAACAATAGAATCTTTTTCGATTGTTTCAAATTGACTGTGTGTGTACTGATAAAATGACGGGTGAAGGTGAATATCGAGTAAATGAACTTCACCAATTTTAGAGTCATTTTCAGCGACATAAAATGCCAATTTTTGTGTAAAGCTCAGTGTATGATCTGCCTCTATTGAAATATTATTTTTTGAGGATCGATCGCAAAAAAGCCCACTTGGAATATCGATCGATATAATTGGATTTGATGTTAAATTGATTTGTTGCACCAGCTGGGCTGAAAGTCCCTCCAGTTTACGATTCAATCCTGATCCGTATAAGGCATCAATTATAACAGCTCCTTCACGGATCGGATAAATATGATTTTCACCTTGGATATATTGAATCTGAATCTTAGAGTATTGGTGAAGTCGGGCAAGGTTTTGTTGAAAATCATCCGTACCAGGAAACCCAAATTCTAATATGTGAATTTGAACTTCTTTCCCTTTCTCCGCTAATAACCGTGCAATTGCTAAACCATCGCCTCCGTTATTTCCTTTACCACAAAAAATATTGAATGAGGAACATGCGGAAAAATTATCTTCAATCCAAGTTGCACATCGTGCAGCAGCTCGTTCCATCAAATCAATCGACTCGATGGGTTCTTCTCTAATAGTATACTCATCCCAAGCACGAATCTCTTCTGCAGGAAATATTTTCATGGATTAAAGTTCCGAAATTCTGAAACGTAATCCATCACTCGTCCTCACCAAGAAATTCATTGTTATAAGGACCAAAAAGACCATATAAACGGGTAGCAGTCGAGTAGATCTGCCGATTAAACTTATTTCCAAGAATGATAATCGTAACCTTTTCATCCGTTAAACGTGCAAATGCAGCATTATTACCATGCCAACGTCCAAAATGATAAATTACTTTTTTTCCATTACGAAGTAGTTTTAAGCGAAATCCCAATCCGTAATTATTTTGACCAGGCCTTTCAAAACTATAGGGCGTAAAAGCGGCTTTTAGCAAAGAATCTCCCACTAGTTGTTGGGTATACAAAGCTTGATCCCATTTTAAAAGGTCACGAGGGGTACTATAAATATTTTTATCTCCGTAGGTTAAATCCAAATGATCAAATGGCCATGAACGACCCGCATAGTCATACGAAAGTGTAGCGCGGTTTGAATCAGCTGGTTGAAATACGAAACTATTTTTCATTCCCAAGAAATTGAAAATAGCTTTTTGCAAGTATGTTGGGTAAGAAAGATCAGTAACTTTCTCTAGCACACTTGCTAATAATAAATAATTAGTGTTGCAGTATTCAAAATGTGTATTAGGTGCGGCGTGACGAGGCGGTTTATTTTGAATAATATAGTTGATTACATCCGTATTTGTTACTGCCTCTTTAGTAAAGTTTGTAACAGTAGGTTCCATGAAGTACACATAATTAGGTAGCCCGCTTCGATGATTCAATAGATCCCTTATAGTAATACTCGGATAGGGCCATCCTTTAAAAAAAGATTCGATCTTGTCCGTTAGTGATAACTTGTTGTCTTGAATCAATTGAAGAATGGCTATGGCTGTAAATGTTTTACTCGTTGACGCAATATGCAATGAAGCACCTTCATCTAGTGGATCCTTTTTTTGGGGAAGATCTTTAAAACCTTGGTAGTTCTCATATAATACATGCCCGCCTTTTGCAACTAATATGCCGCCATTGAAAGCACCTGAATATCGAAGCAGTGACTCTTGGAAGTAAGATTGTATTTGTTTGGAAAGTTTATTTTTTTTTCCCTGTTCTAGTTTAGAGAAGGGTGGGGGAATGTAGGGTAGCGCAGGAGAAATGGATGATTCTTTCAGACTGCATGCAATCAAAAATGTCGTCAGTACGAAGAAACAAACAAGCGTTAGGCGCATTCAAATAGAAATTTTTGAAATCGCTCAAAGGTAGGGACTCCGCCAATTTGGTAATATATTTGTTATATGTCAGTGAAGAATTTAACCAGCTATCCAAAAGAAAAGATTAAAATCTTATTTCTTGAAAATATCAGTGAAACGGCAGTTAAAAATTTCCGTTCCAATGGTTATGTTCAAATTGAAAAAATCAGTCGTGCATTAACGGAGCAACAATTAATAGAAGCAATCAAAGACGTACATATATTAGGCATTCGTTCTAAAACAACCATCAGCGAAAAAGTATTATCCGCAGCAAAAAAATTACAGGCCATAGGCTGTTTTTGTATTGGTGTAAATCAAGTAGACCTGCAGGCAGCCA
>JBILMC010000233.1:0-2593 GCA_044375755.1 Chitinophagaceae bacterium | reverse complement strand
AGACGGCCGCTATATCAAAGCGCAACCCTCCCCAGAGTATTGACCCCCACCCTTGCGCATCGATCCCCTGAAAATGTTGCATGTTCACCACAAAAAAAATAAAACGGCTCACCCACAAAACCAACAAAGCCCAAAGCAATCGAATGGCTACAGCAGAGTATTGCGATAAAGAAATCCGTTTCATTGGTAAATAAGCCCCAAGTTACCACATAGTCTTTTATATTCGCATAAACTTAGCGATGCGCCTATTATTTTATTTTCTACTACTATTCCAATTCTTGCATGGGGGCGCTCAAGAACAATTACCGTCTGTTACTATTAAATCGATCAATGGAAAAGAAACTACAACGCAATCTCTTTTAGATGGAAATACACCGGTTGTAATTAGCTTTTGGGCTACATGGTGCAAGCCCTGTTTACAAGAATTAGATGCCTTTAATGATTTATCAGAAATCTGGAAAAAAGAAGTAAAGGCAAGAATTATTGCTGTCTCTATCGATGATAGCCGAACAGCAGCAGGTATTAAAAAAACACTAGGCTTGCACGATTGGAGTTTTGATGTTTACTGGGACGAAAACCAAGAGTTTAAAAGAGCATTGAATATTAACTTAATCCCACACACCATTGTAGTAGACAAAAAAGGAGCGATCGTTAAACGGTACACCGCATATATTCCAGGTAATGAATTAAAAGTACTGGAGCTACTTAAAACACTTTAACCCATGCGGATCTTGCTCCTGCCCTTGTCCTTTCTTGTTTGCATAGTTTCAATGGCACAATCCAACCGCTTTTGGAAAGAAAGCCGTTTGAATGGAAGTTTGGAAACAAATAATCAATATTACCTGAATAATAAGAGAGGAAATATTGTAGCCCCTTCAAAAAAGTTTGCCTCCAATTCTTATCTCAATATCAATTATCAATACAAAGGATTTACTGCAGGCCTTCAGCTAGAAGGTTACAACCCAGCCTTGCAAGGATTTCCTACGCGCTACCAAGGAAACCAATTGGTAAGAAGATTTGCTCGCTATAAAAACAAATGGCTAGATGTTCAGGCTGGCAATTTTTACGAACAGTTTGGAAACGGATTGATATTTCGGGCTTTTGAAGAAAGAAGTTTAGGACTAGATAATAATATTGACGGCATAGGAATTAGACTTTCGCCGATCAAATCATTAAAACTAAAATTTATAGGAGGACGTCCTCGTTATTTTATGGAACGCTCTCCAGGAGAAGTTTGGGGAGTTGACGCGGAATGGAATCTTTTGAACAAGGAACAAACTGAAAAGGTTCAACTACTGCAAATTGGTGTCAGTTATGTTAACAGATTTATGCGCTATTACGGTGCGGACCCTCACTTTCCGGAGCAGGTCAATGCAGTTGCAACGCGAATGAGTGGGCAGCTAGATGATTTTTTCTTTTCAGGAGAATGGGTGAGCAAATCAACTGAAGCAAATTTCCCCAATGACTTCATCAAGAAAAAAGGCAGCATACTGTTTTTAAAAACAGGCTGGCAGGATCCAAACAACCGAACAGGTATTCAACTTCAATTTCGCCGATTAGAAAATGCCGACTACAAAGCGAATTTCAATTCAAGCGATGCTGTTGCCTCACTTAATTATGTTCCAGCGTTGACAAGACAGCACACCAATTTGTTGGCTAATATTTATCCGCATGCCATACAGCCAATTGGGGAAATTGGAGGATTGGCTGATCTGTTTTTTCGTTTTAAGAAAAACACCCCGCTAGGGGGAAAATTTGGAACACGCATTGATATCAACTATTCAATATACCACGCACTAGATAGCATAAGAGTACTCACTGGCGAGGGCTTCACCAGCAAACATTTTTTTGGCTTTGGAAAAACCAAATTATTTAGAGATCTAAACTTAAGTGTAGATAAACGTTGGTCCACATCGTATAAAACTGTATTCACGTTTATCAACTTGTTTTATAACAGGAGTATTTTACAAGGGGGGCCTTACGCTAATGTTCGTGCCAGTTTGATGGTTACTGACCATTACATAAAAATCAAAAAGAAACATCAACTGCGAATTAATGCAGAACATATGTGGGTGAA
Source organism: Chitinophagaceae bacterium (assembly GCA_044375755.1). Taxonomy (GTDB): domain Bacteria; phylum Bacteroidota; class Bacteroidia; order Chitinophagales; family Chitinophagaceae; genus JJ008. The sequence goes on along the minus strand of JBILMC010000233.1, from coordinate 516 downwards.
TAATGACGAGCGCAACTGGGCAGGCCTCCTACTCGAGTGGAGCTTACCCTCAGGTTTATCGATTTTTTTTAGTGATATGACAAACTACCAATCAGCAAAAATGCACTACTATAACACCGGATTTGCTCTTTCTAAAAACAAGCAACGCATTCAACTAAGCGTTGGACAACAACGCGCAGGCCTATTATGTGTAGGTGGCATCTGCCGATTCGTTCCCTCCTACAAAGGATTTTCGCTCAGTTACAATTTGAACCTTTGATTAGAAATTTTGCGTCTGACCAATCACTACTTCCTGAGCATTCAATACCTGCGTACTAGTTGATGAGCCTGTATCATTAATCACTAATGCTACTATTTTACCTTTTCCAGCGGCAATTCCTGTTACATTGACCAAGGTCGTGTTGGTGTATTCACCACCCAACACAGTATTGGCGGAGGGGATTAGGTCGCCCTCCAAACTTGCGCTAATTGTTCTACGGTAAACCCCATTATGTGTATAATTTGCCATTGGATTAC
>JBILMC010000232.1:0-2596 GCA_044375755.1 Chitinophagaceae bacterium | reverse complement strand
CCATGGAATCGATTTAGCAAGTCACATTCAACCACAGCCTTTGAAATTATACCCGACCTACTAACTATGAAAGCAACTGATTGGGAGGAACTAACAGAGGAGTCATTCAAAAAAGTATTTGCGAACTCACCACTCCAACGAACAAAATACAGCGGTATCCAACGTAATTTAAAACTGCTTCGGGACACCCAGGATACAGTTGTTGATAGATCAACTACTCAATGAGCAGACTCTAGATGTGCTTTGAGTAGTTGTAATTTTTTTTCTAATATACTTCCATATCTAGTTTCTACTAACAGGCTTGCAAACTTTTCCCAGGGATACCAGTCAAAATAAAAGTCAATATACCACTGCAACGTGGAAGTTTCTGAACGCCCGTCAATTAATTGCCAGCCTGTTTCCATTTGAATAGCTGCAGCCTTGTTTCCTATCGCATGAAATGTACTATCAGAAATAGATTGTGATATAGGTAAAAAACTACCATCAAAAACTTGATTCAATGTGGTTGACTCACCCAGAATGATTCGAGCCTGCTTACTAGAAACTTGCAAATCAATGGCTCTAGAAATACGAACGTGTGAGGGGAACGCAAGTGATACGAGTAAAATAAGTAGCGCAAAAATTAGAAAGCTCCCCGCCACTAAAAAAATTACTTTTCTCATAACACTAGCTTATTCCCAACGAATTAATCGACTAGTTAAAAAATAAATTCCAACCATCCACATTCCCATTACAAAAAATTCAGTTCCACAATCTAAAAGCGACAAGCCCTCAAATGAAATTTTACGAATCGCATCATTGAAATGTTTCAAGGGGAGTGTCCTACAAACAGCTTGGATCCAGTCTGGAAAAACATCTACTGGAAAAAATGTTCCAGAGAGTATCATCTGAGGAAGCGCAAAAAGATTAATCAACAAAGGAATATTAGAGTCAACTTTTGCCATGCTACTAATCAACAACCCAGCACCCATTAATAGAAAAAGCATAAACGTAGTTACCACCAACAATTCCAAAAAGGTGACATAACCATTAAACAATGTAAAGTCCATAGCCCAATGCCCAAACAAGACTAATACCGATACGCTGATCAATTGAAAAAAAAGTCGACTTACACCAATCCCAATTAAAATATTGATACGATTAACTGGCGTCGCAAAAAATCGCTTTAACACCAATTGCTCACGCAACCCAAAAAATGTAAAAGCAATTCCAAATAGTGTTGAAAACAAAATTGAAAACCCAATTTGTCCTGGCAACACAAAATCAATGGGCTTATAGGGACGAACCTGCTCAATTTCAGGTGGAAGCAATACCACCGTTCGGCTAGAAGCAGGGATAGCAGCTGCCTGTTGTTGAAGAATTAAATAGTTTAAATGCTGTAAAAAAGATCCATATGTATTGGCACTTGCAGAGGTAGACTTAAATTGAATCGCGGTTAACGCAGAAGAACGGTCATTGTTTTGACGGCGAATGGATAAGATACCCGTGATTTTTCCGCGAATTAATTCTTTACGCAATTGAGCAGCATCATCATATTGAATAACACTAATAAAAGGACTTTCCACAATAGACTTATAAATAGGATGTGTTGTATCACTACCCTTCTCAATTACTACTTGAAAAACGGTTGCTTTATCCCCTCGAAAAGCCCCAAAAATCAAAACAAATAATATCGGAAATGCTACGCTAAACACCAGCGCACTTGGGTTGGAAAAAATAGCACGAAAACTAGCTTTAACCAATGCTAATAATGCTGTTTTTTGGCTGTAGGGTGTTTCTTGCTGCTCAAACATGCCTACAAATGTATCTTAAAATTCAAGAAATTTGAATCACTTGAGAGTCATCTAACTACCCGTTGTATATTGCAGCTCTTGATGCGTTATCAATTTATCACCATAGAAGGAAATATTGGAGCTGGCAAAACCACACTTGCACAGTTGTTAAGTCGTCACTACAAAGCACGACTAATCTTGGAGGAGTTTGCAGACAATCCCTTTTTACCTAAGTTTTATGAACAACCCGAGCAATACGCCTTTCCTGTTGAACTATTTTTTATGGCTGAGCGATTCAAACAGCTCAAAGAGCTATTGCATCAGCAAGATCTTTTTCAACAAACAACCATCTCAGATTATCTTTTTACAAAATGTCTGTTATTTGCTAAGGTTACCCTACCCCCCGATGAGTTTCGGCTTTATCAACGGCTATTTGATATCATTCATCAGCAATTGATTCAGCCGGATCTGCTTGTCTACTTGCATGCACCAGTGGATAAGCTACAAGCGAATATTAAACTCAGAAATCGCTCATACGAACAAAGCATATCCGATGACTATCTGGAGCGAATTCAAGAAACCTATACTCAGTATTTAAAACAACAATCCTTACGAACCTTATTTGTTGATGTTTCTGCTGCAGATTTTCTAAATAATGATATGCATCTCCAAACGCTAATTAATGCACTTGATAAAGATTATACAGAGGGAATTCACTACATTCATCTAACATGAAAATCCGACTCTCCATACCTGGTCTCACGCATCAAATAATCAATAAAGAATTTACTACTTACATCATTGCTCGCGTTTTATTCATTGCA
>JBILMC010000026.1:0-10909 GCA_044375755.1 Chitinophagaceae bacterium | reverse complement strand
CGAGCACAAACATATTTTTAGCGCGGTCCTTTTCTTTCATTCCCAACGTGACATCCTTTAGCGCCTCACGTGTCATTTTGGTCACATCCATCTTAAACACTTCGTAATTAGTAAGGCTTCCGTCTTCTAATGGATTCACTCCCTCGGGATAATTGGCGAGTCGTAAATTCTTTGCATCAAACCCATCTGTATTTGCAATAATCTTTCCGCCTTTTTTCAAGGCCTTGAGATTTACTTTTAATGCTGCCGCATTCATTGCGACCAATACATCACAGGAGTCGCCTGGTGTAAAAACACGATCAGAAGAAAAGCGTAATTGGAATCCACTTACGCCGGGCAAGGTTCCTTGTGGCGCGCGGATTTCTGCAGGAAAATCAGGAAAGGTTGCAAGATCAATTCCGAGCAGTGCCGTGTTATTGGTGAACTGACTTCCGGTCAGCTGCATACCATCGCCACTGTCTCCTGCAAACTTGATAACCACATCTTGTAAAACTTCCTGTTTTCTGGCCATGATCGTTTTTTAAAGTGTGTGCAACGAATTTAAACTTTATTATGCCATTTTACCGGGGTGTCCTAACCAAACTTTTCTTCCTTGTATGCGACGAACCAAGAATAGTATACCGACAAATATGAAAAAGAAGGGTCCGGCAAATCCAAGTAAGGCGATATAGCGAGTACCATAAAATTTCTCCATGGGACGACGTAAGCGCTCTGCAATTAAATACATACCTGGTACCATGATTAGTGTAAGGAAGAAGGAGAAAATGAGACCGAATATAATGGTCCAGCTAAGTGGCCCCCAGAATACTACACTGTCTCCGCCAAAAAAGACATTGGGACGAAGGTGTTGGAATAATCCGGCAAAGTCAATATTAAAACCTACGGCCAGTGGCAACAAGCCCAAGATGGTAGCCACCGCTGTTAAGAGTACCGGGATAATTCGAATCTTTCCGGCCTGGATAGCTGCTTCACGCGTACGATAACCACGAGTGCGCAACTCATCAGTGAATTCAATCAGCAGAATTCCGTTTTTAATTACTATACCTGCCAGTCCTACTACTCCAACGCCCACCATGATTGTAGCGAGTGTAATACCGCTTAATGCATAACCCAAAAACACGCCAATTACAGAGAAGAAGATCTCCGTAATAACGATGAAAGGCTTACTCATACTATTAAATTGCAATACCAGAATTAAAAAGATAATTCCGATTGCCATTAATAGCGCTGTGCCCAAAAATGCTTGCGTTTCCTGCTCTTGCTCACTTTGACCTTGCTGACGAATCACTACATCAGAAGGTATGGAGGTACTATTTCTAAATTCTTGAATTTTTTCTTTTAAAGCTGCATTAATACCAGTAACTAAGGTTGGGTCCTCCACGCTACTTTGTAATTGGATAGTGCGACGAACATTTTTACGCTTGATTCCTCCCGCGGTATTGGTATATTCTACAGACGCTACAGCACCTAATGGAACAGACTTAACTTGCATTGTATTCATATCCATAAATACAATCCGTGTATTCAAAAGATCATCTACATTATCGCGTCGATCACTTGCGTAACGAAGTTGAATTTTGTATTCATCTTCACCATCTTTGATTTTACTTACCTCTTTACCAAATTGAGCGGTACGAATAGCCATTCCAATTTGAGCCGTAGTAATTCCTTCCATCATAGCTTTACTACGATCAACATTGATCGTGATTTCAGGATTATTGAGATCGACATCTGCTTTTAAACTCTGAATACCCTCTACTCGATTCGTATCAAGGTACTGTAGTAATTGCGTAGCCACGTTGGCAAGCTCATCAAAATCATCACCTGCAATTTCAATATTTACCGGAGGCTCTGTGGGCGGACCATTAGACTCTTTATCTACCTCCACATCAAGACCGGGAATGCCTTGTACTGCCTCACGAATGGACGTGAGATAAGGAGCAGTAGACTTTCCATGTCTTTTTTCAAATTCCACAAATGAAATCTGGATACGTCCTAAATGAGGTTGTACACTTCGATTATTATCACGAGGATTATTAGCACTGACTGCTACGTTGCTAATCACACTTTCCACAATAGCACCAGACTTACCAGGCAACTCACTTTCTAGCACCTTTAGCACTTTGGTTTCCAAAACACGGGTAATACTATCTGTGTATTTAACATCAGTACCAACTGGTAATTTGGCATATACATAAATGAAATTAGGATCACCAGAGGGGAAAAAGGTCATTTTATTGCTGCGTAGCATTAGCAGCACTAACGAAATAGCAAATAGTCCAAATAATGATGCAAATGTTTTTGCCGGACGATTCCCCACTAGTATCCAACGCAGTAATTTTTCATACTGATTCATCATGCGTGGCAAGGTCTGGTGTTGGAATTTCCAAATAATATCTTCCAAAAAGTAGCTATGTAATACCATTAGGATACTCAACAGCCATAAGAAGTTTGCAGTGCCGTGAAACCCAACTCCATGTAACATTAAACCAGCGATTGCAAATACCCAGAACCATTTATTTCCTAAAATGGCAGACTTTACTTTATTCTCCTCTTTAATCTCGGGCTTCATGAAACTAACCGCAAACACCGGATTGAAAATAAATGCTACTACCAGTGAAGCCGCTAAGGTCAAAATCAGCATGGTAGGTAGATAAATCATGAATTTACCAATGATGCCCTTCCAGAATAATAGCGGGAAGAATGGCGCGAGTGTGGTAGCTGTACCTGCTAATACGGGAATAAAAACCTCTCCCGCTGCTTCTTTCGCACTTTTGATAATGGGTACTTTTCCATTGGCAAATATTCGGTGGGTATTTTCGATTACCACAATGGCATCATCTACAATAATACCCAATCCAAATAACAAAGCAAATAGCACGATAAAGTTGAGGGTTACACTTCCTCCCACAATTGCATCGGCAACAGGTAGAAACAGAAAAGCTACAAACACACTTAAGGGTACACTAAGTGCCACAAAGAATGCGTTGGTAACTCCCATAAAGAACATCAAGATCAATAATACCAGCACAAATCCAATGATAATTGTATTGATCAATTCATTGAAAGAGGTTTTGGTTCCCTTACTTTGATCGCCTGTGAAATCCACTTGAAGATCCTGGGGTAATTCTTGTTTCTCTCTCATCTCAGCCAGAATAGATTTTACTCCATCGGCGGTAGTAATTAGGTTTTCGCCTGCACGCTTCACAATATTCAGCGTCACCACATTTTTTCCATTGAGACGTGCAAAGCTTTCATATTGCTTTACTGTGTCACGAATGTCAGCCACATCGCGGAGATATACAGATGCGCCGCGAGCAGAACTACGGACTACCACATTAGACATATCCGCTGCCTGCTTAAACTGTCCTTTAACACGTAGCGTACGCTTCATATTCCCAACCTCAACCTGTCCACCTGTGATATCCATGTTTTCACGAACAATTGCATTTTCAATGTCCATGAAACTCACTTTTGCAGCAGTCATCCGATAAGGATCCACATTGATTTGAATCTCACGCTCAGGGGCCCCTACAATTTCAGCACGCGTGATAGATGGCAATTCTTCCACTTTATCCTGAATCTTGTCTGCATACTCTTTCAGTTTTACAGGGTCAAAATCACCACTGATATTAACAAACAAAATAGGAATCTCACTGAGCGAAAATTCTTGCACATCTGGCTCACTCGTTAGATCGGTAGGCAAATCTTTAGTTGCCTTATCAACCGCATCTTTTACTTTACGTTTGGCTACTTCACTTTTTACATCTGTATCAAACTCCACCACAATTAGAGAATAGTCAGTTTGTGAAGTACTGGTGATTTTATTCACCTTGGCACCACTGATTCCTTTTAATTGCTTTTCAATTGGACGTGTAACCAGATTCTCAATATCCTTTGGAGAATTTCCTACATAAACAGTAGTCACTGAAATGGTAGGCACTACTACATCCGGAAACTGTTCCTTGGGGAGTGTAGTAAACCGGATATATCCAAATAACGATATCAAAATCGCTACGATATAGATGGCTGTTCGATTATCAATAGACCAACTGGTAGGACCGAACTCTTTTATCTTTTTGACAACCTTTTCTTGAAAACTTGACATACCTTAAATTTTAATGCGTGAGAATTATTGCACTGCCTTTACAATCTGACCATCATAGACGTTTTGAAAACCTCGACTGATTAGTAGTTGCCCGTTATTCAAGCCTGCTTTTATTTCAATACGTCCACCGTATGCTTCACCGGTAATCACATTCATTTTACGAGCGACCATCTTGTTTCCTTTCTGCTCTACCACATATACATAGCGACCTTTTTCATCACGTTGTACGGTATTCAGCGGAACCGTTATAGTGCTATCAACTTTATAATCCAATATGCGCACATTAGCAGTTTGGTTGGGCTTAAATGATGAATTAGTAGGGATAATAGCTTCCGCATTAAAGGAACGTGTAATTGCGTTGATTGCCTCTCCAACTACCGACAAGGAAGCTGTAAAAGGTGCGCTTGAAGCTTCTTGCACTTGTATTTCTACTTTAGCTCCTTTCTTAACACGTCCTATATAATTTTCTGGAACATTGGTTACTACTTTCAATCGACTGTTATTCACAATATGAATGCCCATACCTGGAGTAGCGGCAGCTTGCGCAGAAAATAGCTCCCCCACTTTTACATTAATTTCTTCAATTACCCCACTGATCTCTGCTTTTACATTAGTCATATTAACTTGCTCTTGTGCCATCGCTACCTGTGCTTGCGCTGCACGGAGTTGTGCATTTAACGCGTCCACATCTGCACGTGCATTAACTACACTGATTTCTGCACCGATATTTTGTTTCCATAAATTTTCATAGCGTTGTAAAATCGTTTGCGCCTGCTCTACGCGCGCTTTGAGCATGCCAGTTTGCTGTTGCGCTGCGGCTAATTGCTGACGTGCAACCGCATCATCCAACTTTAATAGGGTTTGTCCTTTTGTAACACGCTGTCCCGTTTTTACATAAACAGCTTTGACTAATCCGCCCATTCCAGAGGGAGCCACATACGCCATATCTTCGGCTTCTACACGACCTTGTAAGTCGATATAATGCGCAAACACCCCTTTTTCGAGTGTATCAAGAGAAACTAACAAAGCAGTTTTTGCGGCGCTAGGATCGGCCAATTCTAACTGCTCTTCCAAACCACGAAGTGTGGTTTCCAAAGCAGCTTTTTCTTTTTTGATTTTCTCAATCTGTTGACGCAGTTGTGTCAGGTCGCCATTTTTTTCTGAATTGCCGCCGCATGCGATTAGCAAAAAAACAGGCATTAATAGAATCGATAATTTTTTAAACGTATTCATAGTAGAGTATTTCAGTGTTTGAATTAAAGTTTTCCAGTTGCTTTGAGCCAATCTATGCGAGCAATGATGGCCTCAGAAAGTGCCGTGGTATAATTAGTTTGCGCAGCCTTCCATTCATTTTGTGCGAGATTAATCTCTGTTTGTGAGCCTAATCCGAGTTCATACTTTTTCTTGATCTGCAGGTACACCTTTTCTGCCAGTTCTAGATTTTGTTTTTGATAGTCCATTCGACTAACAGCAGACTGGAAATTATTCTTGGCTACTGCTACTTCGTTATCAATAGTGCGCTTCAACCCTTCTATCTCATTTTTTGTTCTTTCTAATTCAATTTTGGATTGCGTAATTTTTGAGCGCGTAATAAATCCATTAAAAAGGGGAAGAGTCATCCCAACACTGATATTAGAAATAGAGAACCAAGCCTGATTGGGTGATAAAAAATTCCAGGTATTTCGCTGCGCATTTTTTGCATAAACACTATTTAATGCAAGGGTTGGGACCTGGCTTAGTTTGTAACGCCTAATATTATACTCCCCTAGTCTGCGTCCCAGATCTGCTACCTGAAATTCTTTACGATCACTGTATTGGTAAGTACCGTTTACAAGTAAACCGTCTTTGATCATGTCTGGAGTAATCGTATCAATTAAAATCAACTGATCTTGCACCGGCATCCCCATCAATACTTTTAATCCATAATAGCCATTGGATACCATGGATAAAATTTTATTGCGCTCGGTTTGCAAATTGGCTAATTGAACAGCCACGCGATCGATATCTAATTTTTCACGAAACCCATTTGCATATAACACACGGGTATCTGCTAAATTTTTATTGACAAAGGAGATGGTAGAGTCTAAGAGTTCAATCTGCGTACGACTCACGACTAATTGGTAGTAGATTTTTAAAACATTGGCTTTGATAATTTCTTGTGTTAACTCCGCACTCTTGCCAGCCAATTGCATGGCTGCATCTCTTGCTTGTAAGCCAACAAAAACTTGCCCATCAAATAAAATTTGGTTTAAGCTAATTGCCGCATTAGCGCTGAACTTGGTTCCAAACTGTGCTGCAATAAACCCAAACTCATTGGGCATAGTGATGGGATTACCATTTCCATTTTTTACTCCCTCACCGATCAATACTTGATAAGTAGCAGGAGAAATAAAATTGGGAATCACCTGTGTTGCGATATTGGGATTATAGGTAGTAGTCATGCTACTATTAATATGCGGGAAAGCAGCAGAAGTGATTTGCCGATTTGTCTCTTCCTGTAAACGGATACCTAACAGGGCATTTTTGACTTGAACATTATTTTTTAATGCATAGTCAACGGCCTGTTGCGCAGTAAAAGAATGCGTTTGTACTTGGGTCGTATCGAATGGCATCGCTTGAGTACCAGACACGATACAGATACAAACAACAACCCAAAACACACGTTTCATTGTATTCATGATAGATTATTTTTTTTCGCTTGTTGATAAGATTGAATCAACTGGTGCCCCTGTTGGGTAGCCAGTCCGTAAATGAAATTTTCAGAAATCAATTGTGCGGTTTCCGCCATGTTAAATTGCGTGGGTGGATAAAGTGAAATATTAAAGGGAATCATCATGGACTCTAATCGAAAACGACTAATGATTTCCAGATTAACATCCGATCTGTAATATCCTTCGCGAATACCCCTTTCAATATTGACGCGTATAAAATGAAGTAGAAATTCATTTTTGTATTCGCTGAATCGCTGAAACCCTCTTGGATGAAATTTTTGAAGATCAAAAAGCACCATCGGATTCATGTTGCGGAAATCTTCCATCACACGTTCCATGATTAAAAAGATTTCATGAATGGCGTCATTTGCTTCTTGAGCAATTTGCTCACACTCTTGACGAATCACCTGTGTGTGGCGTTTTACAACCTCTTCCACCAGTTCGTCCTTATCCGCGAAATACTGATAAAGGGTCTTTTTGCTCATACCCAGTTCCTCTGCCATGTTTTCCATAGAAACGGAGCGGATGCCAAAGCGCATGTAGAGCTCCTCGGCCTTCTCCGCTATTCTATTTCGAGTTTCCATAGTTGAATTTGGGGCCGCAAAACTATGGAAACTTTTATCGTTTTCAAAGTTTCTAGTGTTAAAATCTCATGAATTTCTGGATTTTATTGTGGCAGAGCCGCCTTGGATTGTAGTAATTTAGCCTTAAATCGTTCCGATGAACCCAAAAAGACCTTTCCGAAACCCGGTCAAGCGATTGGCTGGTTATTTTCTACAGGGCTTGGTCATATTGGCACCCATCGTGATAACTGTTTATGCGCTGTACTGGCTTTTTGAAAATGTGGACAGCATCCTTCGCCCTTATCTGAATGTGCAGGGCCTGGGTTTTGTACTTATTATCTCCGGTGTCATCTTAGTGGGTTGGGTCAGCTCCAGCTTTTTGATGGGAAGTGTTTTATCAATTTTTGATCAATGGCTAGAAAGAACCCCAGGAGTGAAGCTTATTTACACTTCAACCCGTGATTTTTTTGAAGCATTTGCCGGTAACAAAAGAAAGTTCAACCGGGCAGTATTGGCAAATGTATTTGGACCTGATGTATGGATCATTGGTTTTTTGACTGATGAGGAGATGGAAAAATTTGAAATGGGTGGCGACAAAGTTGCGGTCTATGTTCCGCAGGGATACAATTTTGCAGGTCAGCTCTATATTTTACCAAAAGAAAAAGTGAAAAAAATCGACAAGATTTCTTCAGGCGAAGCCATGAAATATGCAGTGACGGGCGGTGTGGTAGATTTAGATGCCGAACGCAATCACTCTTCCTAGTTCCAATTTTTTATGCCGTTTTATGCGTAGGTTTTTCATCCTGCTGGTCATTTTATGCCAGGCAGAAACAGGATTTTGCTGGGGTTTTTTTGCACACAAACGGATTAACCGCTATGCCGTTTTTTTATTGCCCCCAGAAATGCTACTTTTTTATAAAAAGAATCTTCTTCTTATCGAAGAACATGCAGTGGACCCAGATAAAAGAAGATACCAGGTCAAGGATGAGGGACCTCGTCATTATATTGACTTAGACCATTATGGACGTTATCCATTTGTTTCCCTACCACGCAAATGGAATGATGCCGTAGCGGGATGCAGTGAGGATAGTTTATACAAATATGGCATCGTTCCCTGGTGGACCCAGGTTATGCTAACTCGCTTGACGCAGGCCATGCAAAAAAAGGAAGTGTTTAAAATACTGAAACTTTCTGCTGAGCTCGGACATTATGTTGCCGATGCGCATGTGCCCTTACATGCTAGCAGTAATCATAATGGCCAACTTACCGGACAACAAGGGATTCACGGATTTTGGGAAAGTAGAATTCCAGAATTACTGGCTGACGAAGAATGGGATTTTGTATTGGGTAAAGGAAACTATTTAAAAGAACCTGGACGATACATCTGGGACTGTGTTTTTCAAAGTGCTGCTGCGGCAGATACTGTCCTAAGGACTGAACGCTGGCTTTCCCTCCAGTTTGCTACAGATAAAAAATATGCATTTGAGGAAAGAAATGGTAAAGTAGTTCGACAATATGCCGGCTCCTATACACGCCACTATGATAAACTATTAAAAGGAATGGTTGAACGAAGAATGCAGGAATCAATAAAAGCTGTTGCATCTTTTTGGATTACAGCCTGGGTGCAGGCTGGTCAACCGAATCTAGCCGCACTTGCTGATCTAAGCTTTTCTTCAGAAGAAAAGGCTGCCTTTGATTTACTTCAAAAGGAATGGAACAACGACAGGTTAGCTTACATTTGCCCCGATGATCATGCACAATTTTAATGCGGGCCCATCTATTCTACCAAAGGAAGTTTTGGAAGAAGCAAGTCGCGCTCTTTTGGACTTCAATGGAACAGGCTTATCGCTACTAGAAATTGGTCATCGAACTCCCATTTTTACACCTGTGATGGAAGAGGCGCGTGCATTAGTACGAGAGCTAATGCAACTAGATGATGCACATGAGGTACTTTTTTTACATGGAGGTGCCACCTTACAGTTTGTGCAGGTTCCTATGAATTTACTTGACGAGGGTCAAGTGGCTAACTACACAGAAACAGGAACCTGGTCTGAAAAAGCAATTAAAGAAGCTCGACTTTTTGGCAACGTAAATATTGCTGGATCTTCTGCTTCCACCGGTCATACTACAATCCCTAAAAACTTACAAGTAGAACCGGGCGGTGCTTACTTGCATCTCACTTCGAACGAAACGATTGCAGGAACACAATGGCATCAATTCCCCTACGATATACAACAACCCTTGGTTGCAGACATGAGCAGTGATGTGTTGAGTCGAGTACTTGATTTTAATCTATTCGATTTGATCTATGCCGGCGCGCAAAAAAATATTGGGCCAGCTGGTGCTTGTTTGGTCGTAGTTAATAAAAACTGCTTAGGAAAAATAAAGCGGCCCATCCCTGCCTTTATGGATTATCGTTTGCACATCAAAGAAGGCAGCATGTTAAATACGCCCCCAGTGTTTGCCGTATATGTGATTCTGTTAACGCTACGCTGGCTGAAAAAATTGGGTGGTGTGGCAGCTATTGAAAAACAAAATCAAGAAAAAGCTTCCTTATTCTATAACACATTAGACGCTCTACCCCTTTTTCAGGGACCTGTCGCTAAAGAAGACAGAAGTAGCATGAATGCTGTGTTCATGATGCAAGACCCTAAACTGGAAAAAGAATTTTTACAAGCCGCAGAACAGGAGGGAATGGTTGGAATCAAAGGACATAGAAGTGTTGGCGGTTTTCGCGTATCATTATATAATGCACTACCCCTTTCTTCTGTTCAAGCAATCACTTCATTCATGCGTTCTTTCGCAAATAAAAAAGGCTAACCATGGCAAGAATAAAACCTTTCAGTGCACTACGACCTCTACCTATTTTAGCAACACAAGTGGTAGCGCCACCTTATGATGTACTCAATAGTGAAGAAGCCAGACGAGAAGCATTTGATAATACCATTTCATTTTTACACATTACCAAAGCTGAGATTGATCTAGATCCAGGAGTAGACGTTCATAGCGCAGAAGTATATGCAAAGGCAAAACAGAACCTACAGCACATGCTAGAACAGAATGTTTTTTTTCAAGATCCTGAGCCCTGCTACTATATCTATATGCTGGTCATGAACGGCAGAACACAAACAGGCTTGGTATGCGTTTCAAGTGTTGCAGACTATGTAAAGGATAAAATCAAAAAACACGAGTTCACACGACCAGAAAAAGAAAAAGATCGCATTGATCATATGCAAGCGATTCACGCGCAAACAGGGAATGTGTTTTTAGCCTATCGGGATGTGCGGACCATTCATCAACTCGTTGAATCTTGGAAAAAAAATTATTCGCCCGCCTATGATCTGGTCACCAACGATGGTGTAGAACATACCATTTGGGTTGTTGATGATAAAAGTATCATAGATAAGATTACAAGTGCATTTGAAAATGAGGTACCCTGCACATACATCGCAGACGGACATCACAGAGCCGCATCCGCTGCAAAAGTTGCTGCAGCAATGCCTAAGAGTGAAGCCGCGCAGTATTTT
>JBILMC010000002.1:0-38806 GCA_044375755.1 Chitinophagaceae bacterium | reverse complement strand
AAAACGACCTGGGGAGCTCAGCCCTATAAAGATCAATTGATCAATCAAGATGCCTATGTATACACACGCTTAAAAGAAGCAGGTGCCGTACTGGTAGCGAAATTCACCCTCGGCGCCTTAGCAATGGGCGATTATTGGTATGGAGGAAGAACAAAAAATCCCTGGAATATTGAAAGAGGATCAAGTGGTTCATCGGCAGGGTCTGCATCAGCAACCGTTGCAGGACTTGTACCATTTGCCATTGGGACTGAAACACATGGTTCGATTGTTTCGCCAAGTCATACATGTGGAGCAACCGGTCTACGACCAACTTTTGGAAGCGTTAGCCGTTCGGGCGCTATGACATTAAGCTGGAGTCTGGATAAAATTGGACCAATTTGTAGATCGGCAGAAGATGCTGCCACTGTTTTTAGTTGCATACATGGCACTGATCATAAAGATGCGAGTGCTGTAAATGCGGCATTTAATTATTCCAAAAAGCTGGATGCAAAAAAACTAAAAGTGGGCTATGCAAAAAATCTATTTGATAAACTAGATAGCACAGCGCAAGACTGGAAAGTACTGGCACAGTTAAAATCAGCAGGGATCAATTTAGTAGGAATGAATTTTCCAGACACCGAAAGTTATCAATTTGACATGATTGGAATTGTAATTGGAAGCGAAGCGGCAGCAGCTTTTGATGCCTTTACACGGTTAGACATCGATGATCAAATGACGCGACAAACTAGAGGAGACTGGCCAAATTATTTTAGACAGGCCAGAACAATTCCAGCAGTAGAATATATCAATACAAATAGACATCGAGTCATTTTAACAGAAAAAACAAATGTAGCATTAAAAGACTTTGATGTAGTGATTGTGCCTACGTTTGGAGGCCGACAATTAGCAATCACCAATCTTACCGGTCATCCTGCACTTTGTATGCCAACAGGGTTTTCAAAAGCAGGACTCCCCACTAGTATCACCTTTTTAGCTAATCACTTTAGAGAGGAAGAATTATTGTCGTTGGGGAGCTTCTTTCAATCTATAACTGATTACGACGAGGTGCATCCCCCACGATTTAAATAGTAGGGCGCTTCCCCATTTGATTCATAAAGCGAACATGTGAAACAACAGCGGCGCGCGTAGTTGGAAAGTAGAGATAGTTTAAACCAAATTGCACACAAGTCTCCTGTACAATTCGACTGATCGCAGGATAGTGTATATGACTAATTCGTGGAAAAAGATGATGTTCTATCTGATAATTAAGACCGCCTAAAAACCAGGTCGCTATTTTATTAGTAAAAGCAAAATTTGCTGTAGTTTTTACTTGATAAATAGCCCATTCATTTTCAATTTTCACAGGATCAACACCTGCAGCTTCAAATTCAGCATGCTCCACAACGTGTGCTAATTGAAATACGATAGCAAGCGTTAATCCCATTGTAAACTGGCTAATAAAAAGACCCATTAGACCTTGACTCCACCCTAATAGATAAACGGGTAGAAGAATATAAAAAAAGATAAAAAAGAGTTTCCCCACCCAAAAAACAAGATGCTCCCATTTATCCATTTTCTTCAACGGTGTAGTATGTATCTTTTTTGAAAAATATTTTACATAGTCCATGAAGAACATGAATAAAGAAGTGAATCCATACAGTAAAAACATATAAGCCGTTTGAAAGCGATGCATAGGCTTCCACTGTTGTGTAGTACACTGGCGAATAAAAGGCATGTTATTGATATCATCATCAACTCCATCAATGTTAGTGTAAGTGTGATGAATAATATTATGCTTAAGCTTCCATAAAAAGGCATTGCCGCCTAAAAAATTATTAGTCAGACCAAAAAGATAATTGACCCAATTACGAGTCGAAAAACTACCATGGCAAGCATCATGCATGACATTAAAACCAATAGCAGCCATATTAAATCCAAACAAAACCCAAAGCAAAAGTGAAAGACCCCAATGCATAGGAGTTGTCAACAAAACAAAATAAATGAGTAAAGCAGAAGGAATTAAAATCATTGCTTTCGCATATAATTTCCAATTACCTGTTTTGCGGATTTGATGTTTTTCAAAATACGCATCGACTTCTTGCTTGAGCGCATTAAAAAAATCCTTTTGCTTATTATTAAACGTGACTTTATACTGTAAACCTGACATGTTTTAAAATTGGGTTGGATAGTGAAGTTAATCCTTATTAGACTGTTTTTGTTGCCTTTTTCGCATCTCGCAACTTCTTTTACTAATATCGTAACTCACATCATTTATTGAGCACAAACTTTGCGGTGCAAAATTGTGTTCATGCGAAGCCTTTTACTTTTTATTTACTTTATTCCATTCTTCTGCATCGCACAAGAGTCAGACACTATTACCTCATTACCATCTGTACAAATCATTGGTAAAAAAATAAATAGATTACCCGGCTCTGGTCAGGTGATTGATGCAAAAAAAATAGCCCTACTAAATCAAACAGATATTAACAAAGTATTACGAACCATTCCAGGTGTTTATATCAGAGACGAGGAAGGTTTTGGTCTTCGTCCTAATATCGGTTTGCGCGGAACACAGGTAAATCGAAGTGCGAAAATAACATTGATGGAAGACGGAGTATTAATGGCGCCCGCTCCCTATGCAGATCCATCTGCATACTACTTTCCAACATTTGCCAGAATGGATCGAGTAGAAGTGTTAAAAGGAAGCAGTCAAATTAAATACGGACCTTATACAATTGGTGGTGCCATCAATTTGGTGTCAACTCCTTTTCCTTCAACATTTAAAACATTTGCGCAAGTATCGGTTGGTTCATTCAAAACGAATCAACAACGGATTTGGATAGGTAATAGCACAAAGAATATTGATTTTTTGTTTGAAATAAACCGACACGCCAGCACCGGTTTTAAAGAGATTGACGGAGGCGGAAATAGTGGTTTTGACAGAAGAGATTTTTTAGGAAAAATTCGCTGGCATAGTACATCCACAGCTAGAGTACAGCAGTCTGTCACACTTAAGATGCTGCATATGACAGAAGAGAGTAATGAATCTTATTTGGGTTTAACCTTTGAAGATTTCAATCTAAACCCCAACCGTCGTTACGCGGCAACTCAAAAAGACAAATTAGATGTCACTCACCAGCACATTACATTAAATCATACAATCACGCTTAGCAAAAATTCAAATCTTTCTACCACCGGCTACTTAACCTACACATACAGAGACTGGGGACGTGTGAATAGCATTAGTGGTCAATCGGTAAGCACAATCCTTGCAAATCCGGATTTATATGCAAGTGAATTTGAAATAATGAAAGGAGGCGTAAACGGTCCGATTGTATTTCAAAATGCTGCACGAACTTTTTTTGGGAAAGGAGTACAATCAACTTTTCAGTACAAACTGACTAAAACAAAAATCAAACAGTTGATTCAATTAGGCGTAAGATTACATACAGACAAGGCAGATCGATTTGCTACACAATCTGCTTTTGTAATGTCAACAGGGCGTTTGATTCAAACTAGTACAGGTATTCGAGGAAATAGTGAAAATCAAATTCGATTAGCAAACACCTTAGCTGTATTTATTCAAGATGATATCAAATGGGATAACCTGACTATTTCACCCGGTTTACGCTATGAAAACATACTATTATCACTTGATAACTTTGGAACAATGGATAGTGAACGGTTGGGGGCTGCATTAAAAACAGCTTCAAACCATGTAACCGCTTTTCTTCCAGGTGTTGGAATAAATTACGTAGTAAACCCTCGAATTTCTGTTTTTGGTGGAATACATAAAGGGTTTTCTCCACCGGGTATGCCTTCCATAACAGCAGCTACACAAGCAAAGCCGGAAAAAGCCTGGAGTTACGAAGCAGGCTTTCGAACACAAAATGATCGTTGGAATATACAGTTAGCCGGATTCATGAATCAGTATGAAAATATTCTGGGTTCAGATAATCAATCTGGTGGAGGGGCCGGAACTGGAGATATGTTCAATGCCGGAAAAGCAAATACCATGGGAGTTGAATGGAGCATGGAAACAGATTTAATATCGCTATTGTCTAGTGGCAAAAAATATCGAACTCCCCTATCAGTAACTTATACTTTCACGCGGGCTGTTTTTAGTACTACTTTTTCAAATGCGGGTGGTGACTGGGGCACTGGAGTAATTCAAAAAAATGACTGGATTCCTTTTCTTACACCCCATCTGCTTACTGTTTCTGGAGGATTTGAAACAAATCGATTTAACACAACCGTTCTTGCACGCTTTACGGGATTGACAAGAATAAAACCAGGACAAGGTAACAATATACAAACTCCAGAAACCGGTGTAGCATACAATAATGTCAATGCTCTTAAAAGTTATTGGGTAATTGATATTAGTAGCAACTATAAAATAAATGCAAAAGCAACCTTATTTGCTACACTCAACAATGCATTAAATACTACCTACATCGTTGCAAATCTTCCACAAGGCCACAGACCGGGAATGCCCATTGCGGTAATGACGGGGGTTAAAATATGCTTGTAATAGTAAGCCTATATTTTTTTATACAGTGCAATCATTTCAATTGCACAAGAGGCAAACTCTTTGCCTTTATTCATTTTATTAATCGCAGCTCTTTCCATTGCTAATTCTTCAGTTTGCGTAGTCAATACGCCAAAAACAATTGGAATTGGAGATAAGATAGATAATTGCGATAAGCCAATAGTTAGATATTCACATACGTAGGTATAATGATCCGTATCACCTTGGATAACTGCACCAATTGTGATAATAGCCTGGTATTTATTTTGTTTAGACAGTTGGCTGGCAAGCCCGACAATTTCAACTGCGCCGGGTACTTCCCAAATTTCATAGACGGATTGCTGCTCATTCAGTTCATTGATACAGCCCTGTAATAGTAAATTGGTGATTTCAGAATTGAAATTCGCCTTTATTATTGCAATCATTTTGTAAGCGTTAACTGATGACCTCCTTGCATAATTTTTGTATGCAGGTATTGACTATTATAATTATTTTCCCGAGAAGGATAGGAAAGAACTTTAAAAGAAAATCCTTCTTTTTTTAGGATATCAATTTTTTCTGGGTTTCCAGTAAAGAATGAAAAATGATCAACATTTAATTTTTTTAAAATATAAACAGCATCTGCATAGCGACGACTATCGGGTTCAAATCCAAGTAACACATTGGCTTCATAGGTATCATACCCCTTGTCTTGTAAACTATACGCGGAAAGTTTATTGCTAATTCCGATTCCTCTTCCCTCGTGCCCACGCATATAAATTAAATATCCGTGTCTATTCGACTGAATTTCTTTTAACGCAGTATGTAGTTGTTGTCCGCAATCACAGCGTTCGCTTCCAAAAATATCACCGGTCATACATTCACTATGTATACGTACAATCGGAGTGGCCTGTAAGTTGGAGGTTACGGATAATACGAGGTGTTCAATGCCGGTAAGTGTATTTTTAAAAGCTTGTATCGTAAAAACACCATACGAAGTAGGCAAGTTCACAGTAGAAATAAGTTCGCAAGAGCCTTCCCTCTTTAATCGATATTCATAAATCTGCTCTATCGAAATGATCTTTAATCCATGTGCTTGCGCAAAAAATTTAAGTCCTTCTCTGCGCAGCATTGTACCATCTTCGGCTAAAATTTCACAAATCACAGCCGCCTCCGGTTGACCGGTAAGCTTGCACAGATCTACTCCCGCCTCCGTATGTCCTTTACGAGCCAGAACGCCCTTTGAATTTGCAAGAAGAGGAAATAAATGTCCCGGACAACTAAAATCTGATTTAGTAGAAGTGGGGTTTGCAATTTGCTTCGCTGTAATAGCTCGATCAAACGCAGAAATTCCAGTAGTTACACCAAAAGAAACTGTTGCATCAATAGAATCCAGAAAAGCAGTTCCAAATACATCACTTTGATTAGATGGAACTTTGTTTAGTTGTAATCGTGACGCAATAGAAGTAGAAATAGCTACACAAACTAGCCCCCTTGCGTGTGTAACACAAAAGTTAATTTTTTCAGGCGTAGCGGTAACTCCAGGAAAAATAATATCACCCTCGTTTTCTCTTTTTTCATCATCCACAACCACCAATGGAATACCCAACTTAAAATCTGCAAGAGCAATTTCAATATCGTCAAACTCAATGTTCATGTCGTTGCAATAATTTTTCTGTGTATTTAGCTAAAATATCAAACTCGATATTTACGATATCACCAACTGATAAATTTTTAATATTTGTTTTGTCTAGTGTTACAGGAATAATACAAAGTTCAAAACTATTATCACCAACCGCATTGATCGTCAAGCTAATTCCATTTACCGCTATAGAACCCTTATATACCAAATATTTCATAAAAGCTGGGGGAATGGAAATGGACAAAAACCAACTAGCCTCTTCATTTCGTATGGTCAATATTTTTCCAGTGCAATCCACGTGTCCCAAAACATGATGGCCGCCAATTCTATCAAGAGGTGTTAACGGTAATTCAATATTGACAAGCTGATTCTTCTTGTAGTTTTTACAAATTGTTTTCTGAATTGTTTCTGAAGAAACAAAAAAACTAAACTCTCTTTCTGTAATTGATGAAATAGTAAGACAGGTGCCATCAATAGCTACACTGTCACCAATTTTACATGGAGGAAATTGAGGAGGAATGGAAACAAATACCTCTAAACTATCTTCTCGCTGATGAACTTTAGAGAGGTAAGCAGAGGAAACAATTCCGGTAAACATGTTGAGGATTTGTAAATTTGCCGCAAATCTATTTAGTACAAGTTGAATCAGTATATTAATTCTGCCATCCTAGAAGCTAAACAAGCAAGTATTAAAAATGTTCGACCCAATCCCCTGGTTGGTGCGATTATTCTTGATGAAAAGAATAAAATTGTCGGAGCAGGATTTCATGCGGAATTTGGCAAGGATCATGCCGAAGTGGTAGCGATTAAAAGTGCTAAAAAGAGTGGTGCTGATTTAAATAACTGTACGCTGGTTGTTTCGTTAGAACCCTGTTCACACTATGGTAAAACACCTCCCTGCACAAACCTTATTATTGAGTCGGGTATAAAAAAAGTAATTGTTGGATCAAAAGATCCAAATCCAGTCGTACGAGGAATAGATTTATTGAAGGAATATAATATTGATGTTATACTCATTGAATCACAAGAGGCATTAGATTTAAACAAAGAGTTTTTTACAAATCAACGTTATCGACGTCCCTTTATAGTTGCGAAGGCGGCTATCACCCGTGATGAAAAAATGGCCAAAGGCGATGGGTCAAGTAAATGGATCAGTGGTGAAAAAAGTCGCGCCTACACACATGAAGTTTTGCGTTCAGGGGTGAATGCTATTTTAACAACCGCCAAAACTGTGCTTACAGATGATGCACGATTTACCATTCGAACAAATGAAACTGAGAGAGAATTAACCACTATTGTTATTGATAGAAATCTGGAGTTGCTAAAAAATAAAAACCTGGCTATCCATTATGCTAGAAAAAGCTCGAAACTCTTTTTAGTTGCTGAGAAAATACCAAATGATATTACATTAAACCCAAATACTGAGATTATTGAATCAACATTTATAGATGGTAAATTAGAATTTGAATCATTGTTAACGCAACTCTATAAAAATCATTCAATTTATTCTTTGCTGATAGAAGCTGGTCCCACTTTTTTAAATTCGCTACTAGATAAAAATTGGATTGACGAATTTGTTCTTTTTAAAAGTCCAAACAGCTTTTATAATAGTAGCGACCGCTTTAAATTAGATTTATCGAAACTATCTGCGCTGAAAGAGGAAGCTAGCTGGGAGTTAGATGAAGATGTAGTAAAAACGTATAGTACACAGAATTGGAGAGTTCATAACCACTAGCGCTTACTAATTTTATTGAGCGAGATCTGTCTTTGACGTGTACATTTAAATCGAGTGATTTCATCGCTACGAGTGGCTCTATGTTTTTGACTGATTCCGCTGTTAACGCGCTTGCGCCATAAATTAAAACTGCTTCGCTTTAGCGTGCGGCGCATCAGTTCAATTACCTGGCTTTCCGATAAACCAAATTGAAATTGGATCGCCTCAAAGGGTGTACGATCTTCCCAAGCCATTTCGATAACACGATCAATATCTTGCGGCGAAAGCACGATGTCTACGTTTTTCACACAACTAAAACAATTGACAGTCAATTTTGTTTTATTAAACTTGTACTTGATTCGGCTATGAAAAAAAGAATTGCTAAAGAAAATCTCCCTCAAAAAATTTGCAAAACCTGTTTGCGTCCCTTCACCTGGCGAAAAAAATGGGAAATGGTCTGGAATGATGTATTATATTGTAGTGACAAATGCCGAATGAACAAAAATAAACCAAAGGGTGAAAAATAATTTTGACCACATTGGTTACTGCAATATATTCGTATCTCTATTTCAAAGGAATAATGTTTAGTACCACTTCACTTTCATCTTGGCGTTGGCGCTGCAACTGGGCAGGCCTGGGTAGTAGTGGTCGTTGGCGTTAAGCGCCGATCATAAATTTTCCAGAAGGGTCTGTCTTCACAAGAGGCAGACCCTTCGTCGTTTTACGACTGTCCTCATCCCTCTTGTGAAAATCAATCAACAATTAAAAAAACAAAACATGAAATATTTTTTATCTCCCGACCAAACTCCAAAACAGTTTTACAATATTATGGCAGACTTAACCAATCGGCCATTACCACCACTACATCCACAAACAAAACAACCGGTAGGGCCACAGGATCTCGCTCCTTTATTTCCTATGGAATTAATCAAACAAGAAGTAAGTGGAGAACGATTTATTGAAATACCAGACGAAGTACGTTCACTTTATCAATTATATAGACCCAGCCCGTTGGTACGTGCAAAAAGATTGGAAAAAGCATTAAAAACAAATGCCAAGATCTATTATAAATATGAGGGGGGAAGCCCGAGTGGTTCGCACAAAACAAACACAGCTATTGCGCAAGCTTATTACAACAAACAAGAAGGAATCAAAAAAATTGTTACAGAAACTGGTGCAGGGCAGTGGGGCACAGCACTCAGTTTTGCGTGCGCACAATTTGGATTAGAATGTGAAGTGTTTATGGTGCGTGGCAGTTATGATCAAAAGCCCTATCGCAAGGTGATCATGGAAACCTTTGGTGCTACCGTACATCCCTCTCCCAGCACATTGACACAAGTTGGAAAACAACAATTAGAAAAAGATCCTCTTTCACTTGGATCATTGGGTATTGCAATTAGCGAAGCCGTTGAGGTTGCTGTACAGGATGAACATACCCACTATGCACTAGGAAGTGTTTTAAATCACGTCTTGTTACACCAAACGGTAATCGGTCAGGAAGCAATTCGTCAATTTGAATTAGCCGATGATTATCCAGATGTAGTTATCGCTCCATTGGGCGGAGGCTCCAACTTTGCCGGAATTGCATTTCCTTTTATCGGAGAGGGCTTAAGAGGCGGTAAAAAAGTGCGTGCAATTGCAGTAGAACCGGCGTCTTGTCCAAAATTGACAAGAGGGGTTTTTGGTTATGACTTTGGTGATACGGCTGGCTTCACTCCACTTATTCCAATGTATAGTTTAGGACATGATTTTATGCCGCCCGGATTACATGCAGGAGGTCTTCGTTATCATGGAGCAAGTGCTTTGTGTAGTCATTTACTAAATGAAAAGAATATGGAAGCAGTTGCACTACAGCAGTTAGAGTGTTTTGAAGCTGGATTACTTTTTGCAAAAACAGAAGGTATTCTTCCTGCTCCTGAAGCTACCCATGCGATTGCACAAGTGATTAGAGAAGCAGCACAAGCAAATGAAGCGGGCGATAATCGTACGATATTATTTAATCTCTGTGGACATGGTCACTTTGATTTAAGTGCCTATGAAGATTTTGTTCAGGGTAAACTAAAAGATCACGTGTTAGATGAGAGTGCCCTGAAAAAATCAATTGCGTCCGTCGCAGTAATATAAGAGGAGTATAGATTTGATTAACGAGTCAACCGATATAATAAAATCGCTGTGCGTTGAATTAATTTAGGATACTCGTTGAGGTTAATAGTTTCACCGGGTGCATGTGCCCCTCTTCCACTCGCACCTAACCCGTCCAGGCAATCCAAGTATTGTGCCACATACGATATATCACCGGCACCTCTGCTACCAGGATTGCCTGGATTTACTTTACCAAATCCAAGGTCTTCACTAGCCTTACTTAATTCAGCCGCTAATTTTTCATTGCCAGGTGTTGGAGGCATAGAAGGAATACCATCACTAAAACTGATACTTGCTTTAGTGCCGGGCAATGATTGATTCACAATCTCACGCATTACATTGCGTGCATTTGTTTTTTGTTCCTCACTAATAAAACGCAGGTCACCTATTGCGACTGTACGAGGTGAAATGATATTTGTTTTTCCTGATACTTCACCACGCTGGGCTTCTGTGTCATAATTTAACTCCGAGCCTCCCATGATCAAACCTGGATTAAAGGTGAGATATTGTTCCTGGCTGAGTCGTTCACGAAAACCATTGATTATGCGTGCAGCTTCATATATAGATCCATATCCAGCATTGCCAAAAATACCCGACGAGTGTCCCTGTTTTCCTTCTACTTGTAACTTCCATCCGCTTGCACCTCTTCGAGCAGTAGCAGCAATGTTCATACCCGATGCTGTTTCAAAGGCCAGTGCAACATCGTGCTGTTTTGCACGATTAATAAAATCACCACGCGAAACACTACGAGGGTCCCCTGCATTTTCCTCATCACCTGTCATGTAAACCGTAATTGTAGTGTTGTCTAATACTCCATGCTGATGCATCGCCTTTAATGCAGCAATAATCAACACATCACCTCCTTTCATATCATTAACCCCTTGGCCTGTTGCGGTGCTGTCGTTTAACCAGGTAAACGGATTAGCCGGCATATCGGGCTCAAACACCGTATCCAGGTGTCCAATCAAGAATAGTTTCTTTCCTTTTGTTCCTTTACGATAGGCTACTAAGTGACCTGCGCGTTGTAGTGAATCTGGAAGACTTACCCACTCCACTATAAAACCAAGAGCTCTCAACTCGTTGGCATAAAGCTCACCCACTGCTTTTACACCGGCGCTATTAAATGTTCCACTATTAATATCAACCGATTCTTTCAAAAGTTGAACCGTCTGTTTATATTGTTCGTTGACGGTTTGAACAATCTTTTTTTCAACCGGCGAAAGTTGCGCGCGCACAACAAGACATACAAATAAAAGAAGAGAGCTGAAACAGATACGCATGGCTTATTTATTTATTCCTTCTAATGAAAACAAAAACGCATATTGAAGAGCCACATCTTTTAAATAATCAAATCGACCCGAAGCACCACCGTGACCAGCCTCCATATTTGTTTTAAACAGTAATACGTTTTTATCGGTTTTTAATTTTCTGAGTCGTGCCACCCATTTTGCGG
Source organism: Chitinophagaceae bacterium (assembly GCA_044375755.1). Lineage (GTDB taxonomy): Bacteria > Bacteroidota > Bacteroidia > Chitinophagales > Chitinophagaceae > JJ008. The sequence goes on along the minus strand of JBILMC010000002.1, from coordinate 27,369 downwards.
GTTCAAAATATTGAACCTGGCTATCGTGAAGACCTGTTGTAACTAAAATATTGGGGTATTCTTTTGTAGTTACATTATCATAGGGAGAGTAGCTTTTCATGTAGAAATAAGACTCCTTGTTTGCAGGATTACCCCACTCGTCATATTCATTTGTAGTAAGCGGTATGGTAGGATCAGACATGGTAGTAATAACATCTACAAACGGAACCTGTGCAATTACACCATTCCATAATTGTGGTTCAATATTTACAACTGCGCCCATTAATAATCCACCAGCACTCCCACCCATCGCATATAAATGTCCCTGGCTGGTAAATTTTTCGTTGATCAAATAATGACCACAGTCAATGAAATCATAAAATGTATTTTTCTTTTTTAACAGCTTTCCATCTTCATACCAGGCTCTCCCCATTTCTTGTCCGCCACGAATGTGTGCAATGGCATACACAAACCCGCGATCCAGTAAACTAAGTCTGCTAGTTGAAAAGTTTGCATCCATACTTGCACCATAGGAGCCATATCCATATAAAAGCAACGGAGCAGTGCCATCTAATGGAGTGCCCTTGCGATACACAATGGAAATTGGTACACGAGCGCCATCTCGAGCGATTGCAAATCGTCGTTCAGTTACATAGTTATCTCTTTTAAAACCACCTAGAACTGGTTGCTCTTTTACCAGTAATCGCTTTTTGTTTTTCCATTCGTAATCAAATGTAGAAGTAGGTGTTGTCATAGAAGAATAACGATACCTAAATAGATTGCTGGTAAATTCAGGATTGCGTCCCACGTAAGCATCATAGGTTGGCTCGCCAAAATCCAAGTAGTGCTCTTGGCCATTTTTCATATCGCGTATCCGCATTTGAATCAATCCCTCTTTTCGTTCGGTAATAACCCAGAAATCGCTGAAGGGATCTACGCCCTCTAGCAACACATCGCTTCGATTAGGGATTACCTCCTTCCATGTAGTGGCTGCTGTTTGAGTAAGAGGACAGCTCATTAATCGAAAATTCTTTGCTTCCCAGTTTGTGACAATTAAAAATTGATCTCCCCAATGATCCACACTATACAATACCTCTTTTAATCGAGGTTGAAAAACAGAAAACGTTCCTGTGGGAGTATCAGAAGAAAGAAATCGCACTTCAGAAGAAAGGGTTGCTGCAGAAGTAATCAAAATATATTTCCCCGATCTTGTTTTACTTACTCCAATATAATTAGACGGATCTTTTTCTTCGTAAACCGATACATCCGACGTACCAGGTGTATTCAGTTGGTGTATTTTTATTTTTTCTGAAAGTAGTGTTACTGGATTATTCGAAGCATAGAAAACATATTTGCTGTCGGCAGACCAAACTGCAGCACCACTCGTACCGGCAATAGTTTCTGATAGAATCTCTCCAGTTTTCAAATTTTTAAAACACAGTGTGTATTGTCTTCTGGATAGTTCATCCACACCATAAGCCAACCACTGATTATCAGGACTCACCGCTAGTCCTGAAACAGAAAAGTACCCTTTTCCCTCAGCCATTTTGTCTACATCTAACAATAACTCTTCTTTTGCACCAGCTGTAAGTGCTTTTCTATAATATTTGTAATACTGTTTGCCCTCTTCTGTTTTTGTATAATAAGAATATCCGTTTTCTATAACAGGTTCGGACTCGTCTTTCTCTTGAATTCTTCCTCGCATTTCTTTAAACAAGTTTTCCTGGAATGTTCGTGTTCCTGCCATCATGGTGTCGAGGTAGGCGTTCTCTTGTTTTAAATACGCAACAACTGCCGAGCTATCGGGTCCTTTTTTAAAATAATCATTCATCCAATAGTATTCATCTATAATTGTATCGCCGTGTTGAACAAAGGTGCGAGGCTTTTCAATTGCAACCGGCGCGTTTACTGCAGTGGGCCAAGCGTATGGCGTTTTTTCCATAGACTTGTTTTGACAAGAAATTAAAATCGTAGTCATTGAAAGAATGAATAGTGTTGTTTTTTTCATATGCATTTTTTAATCAGGGTCAGATTCTTTGGGAAAAATAAAAGCAGATCGCTTTGGTCCTGGAAAAGGGCGATCCCCTTTTAACCCGTGCCAAAGTACACGATTAAATTCGATATCATTGTTACTGTCTTCTTTTGCAAAATCAAACTTCTCTGATCGTCTTTGCCATTCGTTTATAGCTACATTTTTTTCATTTAAATCCACGGCAGGAATGAATGGCTTGAAATCAAGTGGCCGCGCTATAGTATCAAAACAGCGCCACATGGGTGTTGCTGCTGCATCATATTGTGTCATGGGGGGTAATCCTAAAATCAACTCCATGGTACGCAACATAGACGTTGTTGTATAAAGGGTGTGATCCACGTATCCCCTTTTTACAAACCCACCCATTAAATAGGCTGTGCTTCGATGCGCATCTACGTGGTCTGCTCCATTTTGTGCATCGTCTTCTACAACAAACACTGCTGTTTCGTTCCAAATTGGCGAGGATGCTAATTTTTCAATAAACATTCCTACTGCCAAATCATTGTCCGCAACATGCGCATAAGGGGAGCGGCTTCCTAATTTCATTCCTTCGGTATGATCGTTCCCTAACCGAACTGTATTGAATTGGGGAATCTTATTGAGTCTTAATAAAGAATCAAAATCTCTCGCCCATAAACGAACGCGTGTGGTATCACGAATAGATAAATTATAATCGGGATAATACGTACAAATATTATTCTGCAATGATTTTACAGTTGGCTTGTCTCCGCTCACAAATTCACCATAGGAGCGAAAGCTAACACCTTGACGCATACAGTTGTCCCAAAAAAATCCACCCTTGTTGTTGGCAATTTCTCTTTCGCCCTCTCCTCCATACGTACCTCCACGGCCACCATAGCTACTAGGCCAGGTTTTTTCTAAATAATCATTGGCATAGGCGCCCATTGTCCAGTTGTGTCCGTCAGCGCTTACTTCGGCATTCACATAAAAATTATCCAGCAACACAAATTGTTCGGCGAAAAAATGTTGATTAGGCGTTACATTGCGCCCAAATAACAAAAGAGAGGTGTCTCCATTTCCGCTAGGTAAATCTGCCAACACCTGATCATAGGTTCGGTTTTCTTTAATTACATAAAACACATATTTAATAGGAGAACGCGTGGTTCCGTCTCTGGGAATTGGATGACCACTAGGTGGAATAGAGGCTTGGTTCAACTGGTCAGGTGAATAAGGACTATTTGCATAAACGGCTTTACTGTAATTATTCAGTTGAGCGGCAGTGGGCAAATCAATAATAGATAGACTGCCCTTGAATAATCCAGCAATATATTCAACCTCGTTGCCGGGCTTGGTTTTAAACCCATGGTGAATCACCTCTTCTCTTTTGCGCAGTGGTGATGGGCCAAATGGATTAGGCTTTGAGCTCATACCCTTTCCGTTGGCCACCCACAATTTATTATTGATGATTCGCACGGTGGTGGGATACCATCCGACTGGAACAAATCCTTCTGGTGTGCTATGATTTTTTTCGCGGATATCAAATACAGCAATACAATTATTATCTGCATTTGCAATGAAAAGCTGATTTGTTTTTGCATTAATGGCAATACTATTAGAAGTAGATCCGCTGGGAGAATTGGGGTATAGGGCTGCATCCAATGTTTCAACTACCCTTTTTGTTGTCAGATCAATTACCGAAACCGAATTATCGTTTGCATTACACACAAATAATCGATCTCCGCGTGGACTGATCAACATTTCGTTAGGATTGTCGCCCACCCCTATAAAATGAGTCCACCTTTTGGCTTCAATGTTGAATACTAAAATTTGATTTGTGCCCCAACCGGATACATATAATTCCTTTCCATCAACACTTATTTTACAATCATATGCCTCTCCTTCCATTCCATATTTTCCGATCACCTCTTTGGTTGATAAATCAATCAGATATAGTTTTTTATCTTCTCTGGTAACAACATACATCACATTGCGTCTTGCATCTAGTGCAATGCCCGCAGGACCAATCCGATTGGGCCACGGTTTTCCCAATGAAATCGTATCTGTCAATTTCAGTTTATCATTGACGACATCATACTTTATTATTCTATTGTCGTGCCCGCCAGACACATAGAGCGATTTATCGTCTTTTGTAAATGCTAGTCCATACCAAGACTTTGGAATAACGACTTCGTCTACGGTTGTTTGTGTTTTGACATTAATCAGTTGTATCGTTTGTGTACTTTGCCCATTATTTGTAACCGCTAGCAATGTGCCTTCGTGGTTAGAAACCATATTTAGGGGTAGGTCCCCCAGAGGAATTGATTTTCCCGCCGGTGAAAGCTTCCAACCATTCGGTAACACAACCGCCTCCGTAATTTGCTGTGCAAAAAGAGTAGATGTCAATAAAGAAAACACAAAAAGGGAAATTTTTTTCATAGAGGGTGTTTCGTAGATCCATAAAAGTATTTTAAATTTCTGTTTATGAAACGATTGCCCCTCTTTTGTCTCGTTAATTTATTACTGCTCTTTTTATCGGCTTCTAATTCTCACGCTCAATCGCTCGTGTTTAAGTCCGGAGAAGGTGGATATGCTAGTTATCGGATTCCCGCTATTATTAAAGCACCCGGCGGTGATTTGCTTTCGTTTTGCGAAGGACGCGTCAACAACGCCGGTGATTTTGGGAATATTGATATTGTTATGAAACGAAGTTTGGATGGGGGCGCAACCTGGTCTTCCTTACAAATTGTAGTTGATGCCGACTCATTACAAGCCGGAAATCCAGCACCGGTAGTTGATTGGTTAGACCCTAATTATCCAGGTGGTCGAATTTTTTTGTTTTACAATACAGGAAATAATCACGAAGGTGAAGTAAGAAGGGGAAAGGGTGAGCGGATGGTTTGGTATATCACCTCTACCGATAATGGAAAAACCTGGTCGGCTCCGGTAGATATTTCTTCACAAGTTCATCGACACGGAACAACAGACGATTGGCGCTCTTATGCGAACACGCCTGGACATGCGTTGCAATTAACTAGAGGAGTTTACGCGGGACGCCTTTTTGTACCCGCCAACCATTCTGAGGGAGCGCCCAAAAATCGATTTGAAGATTATAGAGCACATGCGTTTTATTCCGATGATCACGGAAAATCATTTGTGCTTAGCCAGTCTGTTTCTGTCCCGGGTGGTAATGAGTCGATTGCGGCAGAATTGTCAAATAACCAAGTCCTTTTAAATAGTAGAAACCAGCGTGGAGATAAAAAAGAAAGATTGATTTCAATAAGTAAAAATGGGGGTGAGTCGTGGGATACTACTTTTTTTGATGCTGCATTGGTAGATCCCGTTTGCCAGGGAAGTGTTTTGAATATAGGATGGAGAAAAAACAAGGCCGTATTAGCATTTTCAAACGCGGCCTCTCAATCAAAAAGAGATAGTTTGACGGTGCGTATCAGTTTAAATGAGGGAGGAACCTGGAATCACTCGCTTTTAATTGATAATAATCAGACAGGAAGAAAGGGCGATTACACCGCCTACAGCGATCTTGTTTTGCTAAACAAAAAAAAGCTTGGAGTGTTATATGAACGCAATGGCTATAAAGAAATTATCTTTCAGCCACTATCAATTAAAAGTAAATATCAGTTATGGAAGAAATGATCCCTAATTCCGGTTTTCCTCGAGCAGCTGCAAATGAGCCTTGCTGTGTAACTGTAGAGGCTGGAAAAACTTACGCATGGTGTACGTGTGGATTGAGTGAAAAACAACCCTTCTGCGACGGGAAACATAAAAAAATTGAAGGCAACCCTTACGCAAGTCTTCGCTTTACTGCCGAAGAGACCAAAGAGGTTTGGTTGTGTCAGTGCAAAAAAACCAAGAATCCGCCTTATTGCGACGGTAGCCACAATCAATAGTGGCTACTTGTTTTAAAGCTTTGCCTGACAAGCAGCTATTCCTTCTTTTGCACCCTTTTTATAGTACTTAAGGGCTTCTTTTTCGTTTCCGGTTTTTTCAAGAGAGTGTCCTATAAAATACAGCAGCTCGTTATTCTTTTTTTGTTCAAAAGATAGTTTGAAACAATCCAGTGCGGGTTGATACAGACCAGCGTAGTAATAACTTTTTCCAAGATATTCATAAAACATGGCGTCCTCGGGCTCTAGATAATCAAATGGAAAAAGAAGCTGGTTAACGGCTGTATAGTCCTTTTCTTCTAGCAGTTTTTTTGCTTGAACAAGAATTGTATCTCTTTTTTTCTGCCAGTCTTTTAATCCTTCTTCACGCAAAACAGCATTGGGGTCTTTGTCTGTATCACGCAGTGCCTGATATTTCATGACATGTTGATTGAGGACCGGCTTAAACTCCTGTGCAATAACCATAGTCGTTGTGCCAATTATAATCATCGATAGTAAGAGCCTGCGATACATATATTTGATTTACTAGGAAAGTTACCTTTTTTGAATCTTTTGATTATAGTTATTCATACAAATTTTTTTCATGCTGGGGCTGTCTGAAAAGGAAGCAGCGGTTGCTTTAAAAACATGGGGGTTCAATGAACTGCCCTCGGCTAAAGACAAATCTGTTTGGGATATTGCCAGAGCTGTTATTCGTGAGCCCATGTTTTTACTTTTAATTGGGTGTGGCGTCCTCTATATGATTTTGGGAGATTACAAAGAAGGAGTTGTGCTTTCTCTTGCGATTTTTTTAATCATAGGAATAACTTTTTTTCAATATAAAAAAACGACGCGCGCGTTAGAATTGCTTAAAAAGATTGCTTCGCCTGGTGTGTTTGTTATTCGAGACGATCGAGAGATTCGGATTGCTGCTCGCGAGGTAGTGCCTGGGGACTTGCTTGTTTTAAAAGAAGGAGACCGCGTGGCCGCCGATGCAACGCTGATTGAGTCTGCTGCCTTGTTTGTTGATGAATCACTTTTAACAGGTGAGTCATTTTCAATAAATAAATCTGTTGATAAAAGTCCGCACGTGTTTTTAGGTACGCTTGTACTAGCTGGCAGGGGGGTTGCTCGGGTAGACAAAACTGGACCGCAAACACAGTTGGGACAGATTGGTGCTTCTTTAGCGTTGGTTGAAAGCAGAGACACGCGTCTTCAGCAGGAGATGCGAGGGGTTATTCGTTTGTTTTTTATCGCATCAATCTTTATTTGCCTTCTCGTTGTTGTGCTGTTTTATTTAAGATCTGGACAATTAATTGAATCGGTGCTAACGGGGCTTTCGTCTTCAATGGCCATTTTGCCCGAAGAGTTTCCTGTTGTACTCTCGGTTTTTTTAGCAATCGGTTCTTGGCGTTTAACAAAAAACAATGTGTTAACCCGGTACGCCGCAACTATTGAGTCGCTGGGCGCCGCAACAGTGTTGTGTACGGATAAAACAGGAACGTTAACACAAAACAGAATGCAGGTTGCTGCGCTCTATAATGGTAGCGACTTATTGTATCGCGCTGATTTTATAAAAAAATTCACCTCGTTTGATGAACTGGTGTTGACCGCCTGGGGTGCTAGCGCTGTTAAACCCACAGATCCCATGGAGTTGGCCATTGGGACAATGCAACAAGATTGGGGTGCAGATACTACTGGGTTTGTAGATCTAATTAAAGAATATCCTCTCTCAGAGGGTTTGTTGGTGATGACCCAGGTATGGCAAAACACAAATGGAAACAATCACTTTGTGGCAGCCAAGGGTGCTCCAGAGGCAATCTTAAAATTATGTCGCCTGTCAACCGAAGAAATCAATGCCCACCTTACTATTACTAATCAATTAGCCTCTCGGGGCTATCGCGTATTGGGAGTAGCAAAAGCTGCTGCGGTTGCTGGGCAATTACCCGCAGCACAAGAATCTTTTTTGTTTCACTTCTTGGGTTTAGTCGCATTTGAAGACCCTATTCGTCCAGAGGTTCCTCGTGCCATTCAAGAGTGTGTGACGGCGGGAATAAAAATTATTATGATCACAGGAGATCACCCGGAAACCGCAGTGTCTATTGCAAAACAAATTGGGCTTAACAACCCCTCCCGTGTTATTACCGGAGACGAGTTGGAAAGACTTTCCACCGGGGGCCGCTCCGAGGCATTAATCTCTTGTTCTGTTTTTGCGCGTATTCGGCCACAACAAAAATTACTACTGGTTGAGTCGTTGCAACAGGTAAATGAGGTTGTTGCCATGACTGGAGATGGTGTAAACGATGCGCCTGCATTAAAAAAAGCAGATATTGGAATTGCAATGGGTTTAAGGGGCACCGATGTTGCGAGAGAGGCAGCGGGGCTTGTTTTACTTGATGACAACTTTACATCAATTGTGGCAGCCATTCGGTCGGGCCGCAGAATTTATGATAATCTTCAAAAGGCAATGTCTTACATCGTTGCAATCCACATCCCAATAATTGGTCTTGTTTTAATTCCGGGTTTGTGGAAATCATTTCCATTGTTTTTGTTACCAATACATATTGTTTTTTTAGAGTTGGTGATAGATCCCATTTGTTCTATTGCCTTTGAGTCTGCGGCTGAAGAAAAAAATGTGATGCGCCGCCCCCCTCGCTTATTTAAACAACGCTTTTTTATTTGGAAAAATTTTTGGACTAGTTGTGTTAGTGGTGCAGGGGTTTTATTAATGGTTATTGGTGTATTTGTGCACGAAGTCAACAACTTTCAATCCCCGGATTCGGCGCGGACTATTGCATTTTCTTCCCTCTTCTTGGGTAACCTTTTATTAATCTTTTCTTTTTTATCTCAATCAAGTCCGTTTTGGGTTGTGTTAAAAAAGAGAAACCCCGCTGCACTTATTATAATAGGAGTTGCTCTTTTGTTTTTAGCGCTGGCTATTTTTTTTCCCCCGCTTCGCTCCCTTTTTCATTTTGAAAACCCGGGAATACAACAATTTCTTCCTCTTGTTTGGGCGGGCACGGGCTTATTGCTTTTTCTAGAGCTATTGAAGCTAATAAAAAAGCGAGGCTAGATGGTTAAATCCTGCCTCGCTCGCAAATAACCACAGTGTAGTGTCTTTTACAACGGTTATTCTGTAGCATTCTGTTCGCCTGGGTCATCGTCTTGGTCAGGCTCAGCCTTTTTTGACTGGCAACCGGTCAATCAGTTTACGGTCTTTTAAACCGATATATCTGATTTTTTTCTGACCGACCTATTTCCGAAGCGTCATGACACAAACATAATAGTATTGATGGTGGCATTTATATGATTAACGACATTTGCCACATGATTTTAAAAAGCCAATCTTTTTACTAGTTCATGTGTGTAGACATCGGATATAAATCAATGCTAGGGCCCGATGGTCTGCCCAAACTGATTCCTGGAATAAAGATTGACCGCTCACTGTCTAATAATGATATTTCAGTTCCACACATACAAGCCCACACCAAACCTGCTTGTATTGTTGTTTTATCTTCGGAGAGTGGTGTCTTAGTTGATAAACTTAGCTGGGGGTTTGTTGCTGACTTTATGCTCAACAACCCCGAACAACACAATAAATATTTCAACCAACTTTATAATGCCCGGGCTGAAAAAATAATCGACAACACATCGATGTGGAGTCCCTATGTAACACAACGCTGTTTATTGATTGCGGCGGGCGTTTATGAACATCAACAGGTTGGGTTCACTCCGAAAAAAATTCCTCACTACATTAGTTTGATCTCCGAAAAGGCTTTCTTAATTCCTTCTGTTTATAATCCAAAAACTCGCTCCTTTGCGCTCATTACAAGACCGGCCAATGAACTATTTAAAGAAATTCACAACGCGGGTCCTAATAAACACAGGATGCCTCTTTTAGTTCCACACGCTTTAGCTACGTCTTGGATAAATCCGGGTTTGTCTAATACCGCCTTAAAAGATATTTTAAATTATGAATTAGACAGTAGCTTATTGCGTCACCATACAGTTTATTCTCTTCGAACCTCTTCGCCACGGCCCGACGGAAAAACGGCGGATGCTTTTTTTAATTGGAATTTTTCAAGAGAAGATGATGGGCAACTTTCCTTGTTCTAAATTTATAACAACCCCTTTCGCCTCAACCACGAAATCATTAAAAGCGGGATAATAATCATTATTGCAATGGTTATATAAAAGCCGTGTTGGTTTTCTGCAAGAGGAATTATTTTAAAATTCATTCCGAAAATTCCCCCGATAACAGTGGCTGGTGCTAACAGACTTGTTACGACTGCCATTATCTTCATTGCCTCATTCATTTTTAAATTCACATTACTCAGGTAGAGGTCTTGAATTGTCATCATTACATCGCGATAGTTGTCGCTCAAATCGTATGCTTGAGAAATATGATCGTGTACGTCTTTAAAATATTTAACCGTTTTATCATCAAGCAACTCGCTTTCGCTTCTTATTATTGAACTCACCAGATCTCTAACCGGACCGATATTTCTTTTTAATACAATGAGTTCTTTTCTAAGCTGATTAATCTTCGCTAAACTTCTTTTGTTACTTCTTCGTGTCACCTCTTCCTCTAGTAATTCAATTTCCTCTCCCAGCTTTTCCATTACTACAAAATAGTTATCGACAATCAAATCAATCATGCTATATAGTAGATAATCTGATGGGCGTTGTCTGATTTGACTTCTAGAAGATTTTAATCTTGTTCTAATTGGGTTAAAAACATCGCGAATGGCGTCTTCCTGAAAGCTTATTAAAAAATCTTTGCCTAATACAATACTGATTTGTTCTGCCTCAACCTGGTGTTTTGTATTGTTGTAATAAAGCATATTCAATAAGCAATACAACACCCCTTCTGTTTCGTCTGCTTTTGGTCTTTGCCCGATGCTTAAAATATCTTCAGTAATAAGATAGTGCACAGAAAAAGAAGCGCAAACAGCTTCAATATCGCTTTTCTTTAGTCCATCAATATTAATCCAGGTTATTCCTGTTTTATTTTTCCAGTTATTGATTTCCTGAAAATCGGTTTCTTTTTTTTCTTCTACCTGTTCGGAATTATAATTATAAATAGTGATTGCCGAATTTTCAACATCTTTTCTTTTGTTATCTATTGTAGGATTTACAGAAAGTATCTCTCTTGTTCTCTTTGTTGTAAATAAACCAGCAAGTGGTAAATAGCGTAAATATTGTTCTTTGTTTATACCCTGTTTCATATCCCTGCCGCTTTACTTAGTTCCAACATTTTATCAATTGGTTTTTTTGCAGCAAGTCGAAGTGACTCTTCTAGTATTATTTCTGGTTGTTCATGTAACAAACAGGTATATATTTTTTCTAATGTGTTTAGTTTCATATGCGGGCAATCATTACAAGCACAATTATTTTCAGGCGGCGCAGGAATGAATGTTTTATCTGGAGAAAATTTTATCATCTGGTGTAAAATACCAGACTCTGTTGCTATAATATATTCCAGCGATTTATCTTTTTGTGTGTAGTCTAATAGTTGTGTGGTAGACCCAATCATATCCGCTATTCTAAGAATAGCTTCTTCACATTCTGGGTGTGCAATTAGTTTTGCTTTAGGATGTCTTACTTTAAGTTTTGTAATTTTTTCTAAACTGAAAATTTCATGAACCATACACGCCCCATTCCAAAGAAGCATATTGCGTTTAGAAATTTTATTTATATAAGCACCTAGGTTTTTATCAGGCGCAAAAATAATTGGTTGATTTTCTGGAAAACTCTCAACAATACTTTTTGCGTTTGAGCTCGTACAGATAACATCGCTTAATGCTTTTATTTCTGCACTGCAGTTTATATAACTGATTACTATATGGTCGGGGTGATCTTCTTTAAATTTCTTAAATAATTTAGGAGGACAGCTGTCACTTAAAGAACAACCTGCTTTTAAATCTGGTATTAATACTTTCCGGGAAGGATTTAAGATTTTTGCCGTTTCTGCCATGAAGTGTACGCCGGAAAAAACAATAATATCTGCGTTTGTTTTTTCTGCTTCTCTTGCTAATCCTAAACTATCTCCAATATAATCTGCTATGTCCTGGATATCTTCATCTTGATAATAGTGGGCTAAAAGAATTGCATTTTTTTCTTTTTTAAAATTTTTTATTTCTTCAAATAAATCTATAGTTGGATCTATATCCATTTCTACAAATCCCCGGTTTTCTAATTTTATTTTTTTTTCTTCTGAAATCATACGAACAGTAAAATTGATGCGAAGATTTGGTAAAATCAAAAACAAAAAAACATTGGCTAATTCACTTATCTAATAATAATAAATAGATATTTTTTTATAAAAGTCTATTATTATTAGGGTGGTGGATTTGTGGATATACCCACAAAAGAAGTTTTAATACTAATTTTTTTGGTGTTAGTTCACTGTTAATATCTAATGAATTACGTACAACCAAAAGACCTTCTATTTTAAGAGAATGGTTTATCCACGATCTTTTTTGGTAGTTTTTAACGTTCCACAGCTTTTTATTCACCCTTTATTAGAGTAATTCACACCTAGTTGTGTGAAAAAAAGACAAGGTTTATTAAAAATTAAAACCTCTTTTTGGGGATCAATGAAACCCTTGTTAACCCTGGTTTTTCCACAGTTTTTCCCCTATTTTTGCCATCCTTTTAAAGTCTCATTTTATGTCAATTATTCAGGATATCAGAGAGAAATATGCTAAGCTTACTGTTGTTTTAGTGGCGTTAGCATTATTGGGTTTTATTTTAACCGACTACTTTACCGGTAAAAGTAGGATGAGTGGAAATACAGTAACAACTGTTGGTTCAGTCAATGGGTCTACGATCTCTTTTGAAGAGTTTAATAAAAAAGTTCTTCAGGCTGAAGAAAACCTCAAGGCACAGGGTTATTCTCAGGGCGCTGCACTTAGCCAGCAAGCGCTCGAGCAGGCGTGGAACCAGGAAGTGGGACAACGCTTGTTAAATAGCGAACTATCTACGCTTGGAATTGAGGTGGGTAAAAAGGAGTTGAGTGATTTATTATATGGACTAGCTGCCCCCCAGGATTTACAAACACAGTTTCGAGATCCTAAAACTGGCCTATATAATCCTGTTTTGGCAAAGCAAAATATTGACCAAGCTTTAAAAAGCGGAACGCCAGAACAAAAGACAAGTATCTCAACCTATATAGATGCGTTAGCGAATATGCGAATGGCGGATAAATATCTTTCTCTATTTTCCAACAGCATTAACTTTCCTAAATGGTTTATTGAAAAGCAAAGTGCCGAAAATAGCCAGATTGCTAATCTTTCCCTTGTAAGGGAATTATATACAGCAATACCCGACAGCGCTGTTAAGGTTTCTGATAATGAAATCAAAGAATATATCAATAAATACAAAAGTCAATTTAAACAACAAGAGAACAGGGCTATTCAGTATGTTTTGTTTAGTGCGTCTCCCTCTTCAGTTGATAGTGCCGTTGTTTTTCAAGAACTACTTACACAAAAAGAGAGATTCTCAACAACAGATAATTTAGAACAGTATTTAGCCGGAGAGGGGGCACCCTTCTACAATGGTTATATAAACGGAAAAGCAATTCAGCAGCCCGCTAAAGACTCTTTATTCAGGTTATCATCGGGTTCGGTGTTCGGTCCCTATCTTGATGCCGACAAGTATGTGTTAGCAAGAATGATTGGAACAGTAAAAATGCCAGACACGGTCTCGGTTCGCCACATATTAATTAGTACACAGAACAGAGATTCCGCAACCGCGTATAATTTGTGTGATAGCATTCAAAAGGCAATAGCGGGAGGATCAAACTTTGACTCACTCACCGCCAAGTTTTCAGATGATCCGGGTAGCAAAAACAACGGAGGAAAATATGAAAACGTCCCCTCTGGGCAAATGGTGGCTCCTTTTAACGACTTCATTTTTCTAAAACCAACGGGCGCAAAGGGAATAGTAAAAACCGACTTCGGATTTCACTATATAGAAATCTTATCTCAGAAGGGTTCCGGAACGGGCTATAAAATTGCTTACTTGCCCAAAGAAATTGTAGCAAGTCAAGAAACAGACAACCTTGCGCTAAACAAAGCAAATGAGTTTGCCGGAGATAGTAAGGACCTAAAGTCTTTTAATGAGGCATATGACAAAAAATTAAAATCACAGGGAATCATCAAAAGCACCGCAACCGATATTACACCCGTCTCTTACGAGGTAAGAGGCGTGGGGTCTTCTCGAAGTTTTGTACGCGCAATCTATGAAGCGAGTAAGGGCGACGTATTGAAGCCAGAGCGAGTTGACAATAACTATGTTGTTGCGGTGGTAACCGAGGTTAATGAAGAGGGAATAGCAACAGTAGAGTCTGCAAGACTTTCTGTCGATCCAATTTTACGCAATAAGAAAAAGGCGGCCCTACTTGTTAAAAAAGTTGGAAACGTAACTACACTTGAAGCTGCTGCAACAGCTCTCGGTGGTAAAACAATTGAAACCGCAGATAGTGTTAGGGCAAACGGATCTTTGAGCGGTTCGTTTGGTTACGAACCAAGAGTTACAGGAGCTGCTTTCAACCCAGCTAATAAAGGAAGGGTTGTTCCGGCTGTGATTGAAGGATTAGGTGGAGTTTTTGTTGTTCGTGTTAACGGCGTTTCTTCTACTCCAAACCTAGAAGGAGATGTGGCTACACAGCGCAACAATCGCTACCTGCAAGCAAAACAAGCATCCTCTAATCAGTATAGTCCCAATAACCCCATTTCAATCCTGCGAACCGCAGCTACCATTAAGGACATGCGCCAGGTGAGATATTGATAGAACCGATATGGCTGAGTTTGTAAATAAGGTTGCTGAAAGCGGACTCATCACAATAGATCTGGAGAAGTGGTATCCCAAAGGAGAGGCGGTTGTTCTCGACCTCAAAGAATACCTTTTTATGGGTATGATTGTAAAGGAGAAGGAGTTTCGCGACGCGCTCAAAAAAACTGACTGGGAAATATATAGAGACAAGATAGTTGCTATTGTTTGTTCGGTAGATGCAATTATTCCTAGCTGGGCCTATATGCTATTGTCTTCTTACTTACAGCCGGTTTGTTTGGGGTTTGGAGTTGGCACAGAAGAAGAGGTAAAAAAGCAGCTATTTGTTTCGAGCCTCCAACAAATCAACACAAACGAATACAAAGACCAACGAGTTATTATTAAAGGATGTGGCGATCTTTCCATTGGAGATTTTGCATACCTGGAGATTACAAAACTATTACGCCCTATCGTTCGCTCTCTTATGTTCGGAGAGCCCTGTAGCACGGTTCCGGTCTATAAGAGACCCTTATAAACACCAACTGGTGTTTTATTGATTATACCTGATTTATACACACTGCCCAAAAGAGCGGTGTTTTCTTTTAATAGCACTCTATATTACACTCCTATAGCTAACCCTTGAGCGAACTACACAACACCAAAATGCGCCTGGTTGACACCAATCCAATTGGAGAAGTGCGGGAAAACGAATACAGCGGGCAAAAACATTTTATTACTATGCGCTATTTTGAGCAAGATGAAATTGTTGCCCTGTTTGGCGCTGGGCAAGATTTGTCTACGCCCAACTATCTTACGCTTCAAATTGACTGCGACAAACATATTTTACTTGACCCACCCTATTTACAATATATTAATCATAGTTGTGCCCCTAACTGTTTTTTTGATACGGAGCACATGTGTTTGCGTGCATTAAAAAAAATTGAAAGGGGACAAGAGCTCACCTTTTTTTATCCATCCACCGAATGGGATATGCAACAACCGTTTGCGTGTTTTTGTAAAAGCGAAAACTGTCTTGGGCAAATTAAAGGAGCAGCATACCTTACCGATCAGGAAGCAAACCGGTATAGACTAACCCCCTACATTTCTAAAAGAAGGTCTCAGCAACAATGACCAAACAATTTGAAAAACTGAGCCCCTATAAGGTGTGGGTGTTGGCGCCAAAACTTGAAACAGAGGACCCCAATCTTTCCTACTATTATGATTTTTCTCAAAGTATCGAAGAGTATGCGCGTGTGTTTGCAGAAATGCGCATTGAATGGGAATGGGTCTATGTTACAATGACACAAATAAAAAGCACGGTCTCTCATATTGCGAAATCACAAAAGGAAAAAGAGGCACTGGTTTTAAATCTTTGTGATGGAGACGAAATTAATGGAGCGCCCGGGGTGTCTGTGATTGATGAGCTAGAAAAACAAAAGCTGATTTATACCGGATCTGATCGTTCTTTTTTTACAATCACCACGTCTAAGATTCCGATGAAAAAGGCGTTTGATAAGCACGGTGTTCCCAATGCGCCCTGGCGAGTGATTAGTGGAAAGCCTGGTTCTATTAAAGGAATTTGTCAACGCGTGGGCACGCCACTACTTTTAAAGCCCGCTGTTTCGGGAGGAAGCATGGGGGTTTCGGTAAAAAATGTGGTTAATAATGAAGAGGAATTGAAAGCACGCCTTCAAGAAATTCAATCCGGTTACCGCGGGTGGAACCTGGGAGCCGATGGAATATTTGTAGAACAGTTTATTAGTGGTCCCGAGTTCACCACATTTATTACGGGTTCTTACGATGATCCTCAAAATTGTAAAGTATATGTTCCGGTAGAACGAAAATTTCATCCGTCATTACCAGAAACAGAAAAGTTTTTATCCTTTGATAGGCTCTGGGAAATCTATGAAGACGAAAGCCCGATGCCCGCCAATGAAAACTTTTATGAATACGCGCCAGCCCCCACCGTGCTACACCGAAGACTTTCTTTGCTGAGCAAGCGCGCCTACGCGGCGGTCAAAGGAAGGGGATACACAAGAATTGATATTCGCCAAGATGCAAAAACCGGAAAACTATATGTGTTAGAGGCTAATGCACAGTGTGGACTCAGTGAAGATGAAAATTATACATCGATTGGGGCCATTCTAAAAGCATCCGATGTTTCCTTTACACAAGTTGTGTATGCTATTTTAATAGATGCGCTAAGAAGGAGATCACCCAAATCGTCTCCCATAAAAAAGAAAACAAAAGCTGTATTGTGAAAGTTTGTGTTCTTCAACCCGATTACTCAACCACGGGTGTAGATTATAAAAACTACGATCCTCCCAGAAGCCTGTCTGCTTTGTTGCCAGGACATCAGGTGGATCACGTGTTTTTAAACAAACTCACAACACACAAGCAATTAAAAGAGTTGTCTCGTTGCGGTTATGACATCTTTGTAAACCTGTGTGAAGGATACGCCGACTGGGAGGTTCCGGGCATTGATGTGATTTATGCTTTGGAAACTCTCAATCTTCCTTTTACCGGACCCAACTCTAAGGTTTATGATCCCCCAAAAGAGTTGATGAAGTATGTTGCTTATTGCGAAGACGTTGAAACACCCGCCTTTCTTACTATAAAAGATATACGTTCGCTTGAGAAACTACCGAAAGAATTAGACTTTCCTCTTTTTGTAAAACCCTCGCATGCGGGCGATAGTCTTGGCATCGCAGAAGACTCGTTGGTGCACACAATGCCTGAGCTAATACAAAAGTGCGAGGAAATAATAAATCAATATGGGGAGGCGCTGATCGAAAAATATATCGAAGGAAGAGAGTTTACAGTGCTAGTTGCTGCGAGCGCCGAGGGTTCAGTTAAAACATTTCTTCCTGTAGAGTATATTTTTCCGGAGGGAAAATCTTTTAAAACTTACTCTCTAAAAACATCAGAGCTACACCCTTCTTCTAATATTCCCTGCAGTGATAAAACGCTAGAAGCAAAACTTCGGATTGCAAGTGAAAAAATTTTCAAAACAGCGGGAGGGGTTGGTTACGGACGTCTCGATTTTAGGGTAGACAATAAAGAGGCTATTTATTTTTTAGAAATCAATTTCACTTGCTCGGTGTTTTATTCCAGTGGATATGAAGGTTCGGCTGATTATATTTTGCAGTTTGACGGAGTGGGCCAAGCAGGATTTCTTGAACATATAATAAATGAAGGAATTGCCCGACACGCCAAAAAACAGAAGCCCTATTATGTAAAAGGAAATTCCATTGCCGGATATGGTGTGTATGCAAAAAGAGCAATGTCTGAGGGAGAGGTTGTTTTTATTGGCGAAGGTCGATCTCAGCGAATCATTACAAAACGAGAAGTGGATCTTCATTGGAGCGAAGACGATAAGCTGACGTTTCGCAGATATGCTTATCCCATTAGCGAAGAGGTTTTTATTTTATGGGATCTTGATCCAGCAGAGTGGGCTCCTCAGAATCATAGCTGCGAGGCCAACACAAAATTTGATGGACTGAACGTGGTCACCACAAAGCGTGTAAGCGAAAACGAAGAGCTTACACTTGATTATGCAGAATTTCTAGATGAATCAATGGAGCCGTTTACGTGTAAGTGTGGTGCAAAAAAATGCAGAGGAAAAGTTGTCGGAACACCCAACAATACACTTAGTGCGAGAGAAAAAAAGATGCATAAGCCCTAGCGACCCATATATACCATTAGTATTTGCACATCACTAGGATTGATTCCAGAAATCCGACTTGCTTGTCCCAGTGTTCGAGGTTTTGCTTTTGTAAGTTTTTCTCTTGCTTCATTTCCTAGTGACGAAATCTTTTTGTAATCAAAACTTTCTGGAATTTCTAGTTCTTCCAATTGAGACATTCTTTGTACCAACTCTCTTTCTTTTTCTATATATACCTCGTACTTTATTTGTATTCCGGCTTGTGCGATACTCTCTTTGTCAAAGCCCGAAAGTTGTGTGTTTAATTTTGGCAACACTGCTATCATGTCTTCAATTTCTACCGAAGGGCGAAGTAAAATTTTTTGTGCTTTTTGTTTTTCGCTGATGGTTGCTGTATTTATTTGTTCAAACCAAGTATTGATTTCCGAAGGTTCAATAAATGTTTCCGCAACTATTTTTTTGATCGCTGCAATATTGGTTTGTTTTTGACGAACGCGCTCCATTCTTTCCTCCGATGCTAATCCCAGGTTATAACTTAATTCTGTTAGTCGAAGATCTGCGTTGTCTTGTCGTAATAGTGTTCTGAATTCTGCACGAGAGGTAAACATGCGATAGGGTTCTTTGGTTCCCTTGCTCACCAGATCATCGATCAGCACTCCAATATAGGCCTCGCTTCTTTTTAAAATTAATGGCTCTTTGTTCGAAGCGCTCTGGTGTGCGTTGATTCCCGCCATTAGTCCCTGACAGGCCGCCTCTTCATATCCTGTTGTTCCATTTATTTGACCAGCAAAGAATAAATTCTTCAACAACCTTGTTTCAAGACTATAGCTAAGCTGTGTAGGCGGAAAATAATCATATTCGATAGCATAACCCGGCCTGAACATTCTAGCAGTTTCGAAACCAGGAATTTTACGAAGAGCTTCGTACTGTGTTTCTTCCGGTAATGACGTCGAAAATCCATTTAAATAAATCTCTACCGTATTCCACCCCTCTGGTTCTACAAAAAGCTGGTGACGGTCTCTTTCACTGAAGCGATTAATTTTGTCTTCAATGCTTGGACAATAGCGGGGTCCTACCCCGTCAATTCGCCCCGTAAACATTGGGCTTCTATCAAAACCGGTCTTTAATATATCGTGAACCTCGTCATTCGTGTAGGTAATCCAGCAACTTCGTTGCGTATTTGGTCTTTCGATGTCTAAAAATGAAAAACCAGATACTTCAGGATCGCCCGGCTGTTCTTCCATTTTAGAGTAATCAAGGCTTCTACCGTCAATTCGTGGCGGTGTTCCCGTTTTTAATCTATCGCTTTCAAATCCTTGATTTACAAGCTGTTCTGTAAGACCCGTGGCTGCCTTTTCGGCCATTCTGCCGCCCCCAAAATTCTTTTCTCCTATATGCACAATGCCATTCAAAAAGGTGCCATTGGTTAAAACAACAGCCTTTGCTTTTATTTCGTGTCCCAGCCCCGTTTTTACCCCATAGCAAACCCCATCTTTAATTAATAATTCACCAACGGTGTCCTGGTAAAAGTCAAGATTGGGAGTGTTTTCCAGTAGTTCTCTCCATTTTAGATGGAAAAGCATTCGATCATTCTGCGCTCGAGGGCTCCACATGGCTGGACCCTTACTTCTATTTAGCATACGGAACTGGATCGTGGAAAGATCTGTTACGATCCCAGAATATCCGCCCATGGCATCAATTTCGCGCACAATCTGCCCCTTTGCAATCCCACCCATAGCCGGATTACAGCTCATTTGGGCTATGGTTTGCATATTCATTGTCACCAAAAGGGTTTTTGAACCCAAATTGGCGGCGGCTGCCGCTGCCTCGCACCCTGCGTGGCCGGCGCCCACAACAATTACATCATATTCTTGAAACACGGCGCAAAGATAATCGCTTTAAAATCATACCCCCCGACTAAATATGTTCCACGTGGAACTATTGGGGCTAAACGCCATACTTGGACAATAACTCCTCTTCTTTCGCTCTCATTGTTTTGATTTCTGCTGGCTTTTTGTCTTTATAGCCGCATAAGTGGAGGGCACCATGAAAAATAACCCGGTGAAGCTCGTTTTTTATTGATACTCCCAAATCCTTAGCGTTTTCCCGGACCCGGTCGATACTTATATAAATATCCGCAGTCACTTCTTTTTGCCAAGACAAGTCGAAGGTGATAATGTCTGTGGCATAATCATGTTTTAGATAAGTCTTGTTAATCTTTTTGATTTCTCGGTCAGAGCAAAAGATATAATTAAGTTGTCCGGGGTTCAGGCCTTCGGCCTTAAGCGTTTTCTCAATAAAACCCTTTAAGCGGCTTCTGTTCTGTAGCGAAAAGCGCTGTCCTTGAAAGAAAAAGCAAACTTTTGATTTTGAACGCATAATTATCAAAATTCGTAAAGAAAAACGAGTCAACAAGAATAGCTTTGTATTATTAATTAAACCTATGGTGGTAAAACTTTCTGCATTAAGACCCGGCCAGGAAGCGGTAATCAAAGAGTTCGAAAACGACGAGATCTTTTTAAAACTCATGGAAATGGGTTGTGTACCAGGCGAAACAATCTATGTAGAGCAGGTGGCTCCCCTTGGAGATCCGATGTCTATTTTAGTTTCGGGCTACCACTTAAGCTTGCGAATGAACGAAGCAGATACTATTTTAGTCGAAACAAATAATTGATAATCAATTAGTTAGGTGAAGATAGCGCTATATTTTGGTTCCTTTAATCCGATTCACAACGGACATTTAATAGTTGCTAATTACCTATTAAATGAGACGGATGTCGAAAGGCTTTGGTTTGTGGTTTCTCCTCAAAATCCACACAAAAAAGAGAACACGCTTTTAAACGAGTATCATCGGTTGCACCTGGTAAAGCTTGCTACCGAAAATGATGAACGAATTAAGGTGTCGGATATTGAATTTAGTTTACCCCGTCCCTCTTTCACGATTGATACTATCACCTATTTAACCGAAAAATATCCGCAACACGAATTTTCAATTTTGATGGGCGCGGATAGTTTTCAAAATTTACCCAATTGGAAAAATGCAACGCAGTTGGTAGAGCGTTGTAACATTTTTATTTATCCTCGACAAGGTTTTTCAATTGACAACAAATTGGGGGCGCGCATACAACTGATTAACGCACCACTATTGAGTTTGTCTGCAACCTATATAAGAAACTGTGTTGCTGAATCAAAATCCATACGCTATATGGTACCCGATGCAGTAAGAGAAGAAATTGAAAAGGGGGGTTATTATAAAAAATAACCAAGCAGCAAACAACCCAATACAATAAGCGGCGAAATAATTTTTGTAAAACGCAATAGTAAAACAGTGGTTGCGATTACAAGTAAGTTGGTCCATCCAGCGGTTGTGTTTTCTAGTAATGAAATGTCTCTCGAAATGTAAAAGGTTGAGGCAATCAAAATACCAACCACAGCCGCATTGATTCCCTCTAATGAACGATACACAACGGCGTATTTTTTTATGTTATGCCAAATGGGAAAAAAGAATAATACAAGCAATGCGCTTGGTAAAAAAATTGCAATTGTTCCAATGATGCAACCGATTAACTGCAAACCCTTCCCTTCTTTTTGCATGGACATTCCCCCCGCAAAAGAGGCAAATGAAAAAACAGGACCAGGCACGGCTTGCACCATCCCCATCCCCATATAAAAATCATGTTGATTGATCTGTACAACGTTTGGATTTTTTTCTTTTACTGTGGCAGGACGAACACTCCATTGTTCATACATCATTGGTAATAACATTTGCCCGCCACCAAAAACTAAACTTCCCATTCGATAAGTATTCTCAAAAAGATTAATGGGCTTACGCTCGGGCCATTCATTTTTTCTTGCGGTTTCACTGAGAATACCTGCTGTTAAAAAAATAAAACCAAAAAGCCAGATATTCCACCAACGAACCTGTTTTGGTTTTTCCTCGGTTTGCGGAATTCTCTTTTTACTAAAATTAGTCGCTATCCCACTTGTAACTAATAATAGAGGAATCAACCAGGGCCGACCAAATAATATTCCTGTTGCGATTATACATATTAATAAAATCACCCAGGTGATGGTGTTTTTAATGGCCATTGGAAAAATCCGAAGAATCGCAAAAATCAAAAACCCTGCAGCCATGGCAGGAATAAATTGAAACAATTCAACGCGAGCATTTCCCTTTTCCAAGTAAGGCAAAAGAAAAGAAAGTCCGCCCATTAATACACTTGCGGGCGTGATCCAGATCAAAAGAGTTAGAATCGCCAGAAGTACACCGCCCCGTTTGTAGCCAATCAGGGTTAATGTTTGTGTAGAAGACGCACCCGGTAGTAGCTGACAAAACGTGTTATACTCCATCAGCTCTTTTTCTGTTACATAGGGCGTTTTTTGAACAAAATTCTTGAACATCATACCCAAATGTGCCTGCGGCCCACCAAAAGCCGTGAGGCTATGTGAGAGAACGGTGCGCAAAAAGGGCAGATGGCGAATCAGCATGATATTTAAAAATAAAAATTAATCATTGTATTGTAACTTACCCAGTAAATCTATTATCGTGAAAAAGGCAACCCTTACCCTCGGCGCTTTCATTTTCTGCCTGATAGGCAATGCACAAACAAAAGGAAATACAGATCCCCTGTCGATCGCTTATAAAAAGGCGGAGGCCCTTCAAACAAAAACTATTTCTTGGAGGGAGCAGCTGCATAAATACCCCGAACTCGGAAACAGGGAGTTTAAAACAGCAAAATTGGTTGCAGACCATTTGCGCTCACTGGGTATTGAAGTCAAAGAGGGGGTTGCAAAAACAGGAGTGGTTGGTTTGTTAAAAGGAACAAAGCCGGGTCCTTGTATTGCACTTCGTGCAGATATGGATGCGCTTCCTGTAACAGAACGTGTAAACATTCCCTTTGCATCAAAAGAAACAACCACTTATGTTGGATCCGAAGTGGGCGTGATGCATGCGTGTGGTCACGATACACATGTTGCAATATTAATGACGGTTGCCGAGGTGTTGGCGGGAATGCGTGATCAGTTGGCAGGAAGTGTAAAATTTATTTTTCAACCAGCTGAAGAGGGAGCTCCTGCTGGTGAGGAGGGTGGAGCTGCGTTAATGGTAAAAGAAGGTGTGATGGAAAACCCGACCGTAGATGCAGTATTTGGTTTGCATATACAAGCAGCCCTCGAAGTAGACAAGGTTTCTTACAAGTCGGGCTCTCTTATGGCAGCTGCAGATTGGTTTACGATTAAAGTAAAAGGAAAGGGAAGCCATGGATCACAACCTTGGAAAGGAGTAGATCCTATCCAGGTTGCTTCACAAATAGTAGAGGGTTTGCAAAACATTGTAAGCCGTCAATCTGAATTAACCAAAGCCCCCGTAGTAATCACAGTTGGAAAAATGCATGGAGGTGTGCGCGAAAACATTATTCCCGAAACCTGTGAAATGGCGGGCACGATCCGCACGCTGGATAGTAAAATGCAACAGGACGTGCACGAAAGAATCAAACGTACTGCCACCATGATTGCGGCAGCTAATGGTGCGGAGGCAGAAGTGTCAATCGAAACAAAAACATTGGTTACTTATAATAATCCTGCACTCACTAAAAAAGCAGTAGCAGCATTAGAAACAGCATTGGGATCTTCGAATGTAGTTGAAACAGAGTGGGTCACTGGTGCGGAGGATTTTTCTTATTACGGAACCAAGGCGCCCGCATTTTTCTTTTTCTTGGGTGGACTACCAAAGGGAAAATCTTCTGCAGAGGCAGCACCACACCATACTCCTGATTTTTACGTTGACAACAGCGGAATGCCCGCGGGTGTGAAAGCGCTTTGCAGTTTGGTCTTTGATTATTTGAAAAAATAGAACACCGCCCAGCTCAGTAGCCAAGCAAGCCCGGTCATATAAACCAACTGGATGAGCGGCCATTTCCAGCTTTTGGTTTCTCTGCGAACTACCGCTAGCGTGCTCATGCACTGCATCGCAAAAACATAAAAAATCATTAGCGACAAACCTGTTGCCAGCGTGAACAGGGGTGTACCGTCGCTTCGTGTAGCTGTTTTCAATTTTTCATTTAGTAAAGAACCGTCTTCATTTTCTTCACCCACACTAAACAATGTTGCCATTGTTCCAACAAATACTTCGCGCGCAGCAAACGAAGTGACGAGCGCAATACCAATTCTCCAATCAAAACCCAGCGGGGCAATAGCGGGTTCCAGCTGTTTGCCTATCAGACCGGCATATGAATTTTCTAGCTTAGCAGCGTGGTACTCTTTGGTGAGATGAAGCGAATCGGCGTTAGGCGTATGAAGCGATATTTTGTAATCAGCTTCAATTTTTTTCAAGGTAGAACCCGGTCCATAAGAGCTAAGTCCCCACAGAATGAGCGAGATTATCATGATCACTTTACCCGCATCCAGTATAAATATTTTTGCTTTTCCCAACATAGTGGGTAACAAATTTGACCAGCGAGGAGAACGATAAGTAGGCAATTCTAAAATGAAAAAACTCTTCTCTTTTATTTTAATAAAAAGATTGGCTACATAAGAAACCAGCATTGCCACAAATACGCCTGCCACATACATTCCTAATAGAACCAACCCTTGCACACTTAAGAAACCAAATAAATAATGATTGGGGATGATAAGCGCTGTGATGGTTGTATATACAGGAAGTCTTGCCGAACAACTCATGAGCGGAGTAATCAAAATAGTAAGTAGTCTTTCTTTTCTGTTTTCAATATTTCTTGCACTCATGATGGCAGGAACCGCACAGGCAAACCCACTGATCATGGGCATCACGCTTTTTCCATTCAATCCCACACTACGCATGAGTTTATCCGACAAAAAACTAATACGTGCCATATAGCCGGAATCTTCGAGCAGCGTGATGATTCCGAACAAAATCATTATCTGCGGAACAAATACCAGAATCCCACCTAGCCCAGCTACTACTCCATTGATCAAGAGGTCAGAAAAAAGAGTGGTGGGTAATTCAGCCGACAACCACCCACTTAATTGTCCGAATGCTAGTTCCACCCAACCCATCGGGTATTGTGCCAGTAAAAAAACGCTTTGAAAGAGAAGGAATAAAACCGTGAGTAAAATCAAATAACCCCAACGGCGATGTAAAAGAATCGAGTCTAGTTTTTCGGTGAATAAAGTTTTTTGCAATGGGTCGGGTTCAGAAACCGCTTGTTGCATGAGCTGCCGAATGCGTGCGTATCGTTGTAAAATTTCTTCGGCCTGTGTTTTGGTGGGGTTGAAATTGTATTGTTTTTCGATTGACTCAATGCGTGATTGAATTGCTGGTGAAAATCCAAAAGATTCGTGATGGGTAAGTAAATGAATGGCTTTGTAATCACACAAACCCTCCATTTCTTCTTTGATTTTTTCAATGGGAATTGCAGCTAAAGAACGGTTATCTATAAAATCACGCACTGGAACTTTGTACGCCCCATTTAATGTTAGCTCCACCGCTCGTTCCAATTCCGTAATACCTTTTCTTTTTCTCGGATCTACTGCTACTACCGGAACGCCAAGCTCTCTTTTTATTTCATCCAGATCTATTTTGATTCCTTTTTGTCTAGCCAGATCCATCATGGTGAGCGCAACCACAACGGGTTGTTTCAGATCGATAAGCTGGGTGCAAAAAAGAAGGTTTCTTTTCAGGTTACTTGCATCTGCAACCACAATGATGACAGAGGGCTTCACCTCTTCGTCTTCACCCATCAAAATTTTATAGGTGACCCACTCATCCAGCCTTTTGGGGTATAGGCTATAGGTACCGGGCAGGTCTACAAACGTAACCTCGTGAGTACCCACTTTAGCCAACCCTGTTTTTTTATCAACCGTAACTCCTGGAAAATTCCCCACCTGCTGGCGTAAACCGGTCAAACAATTAAATAATGAGCTTTTTCCGCTGTTGGGGTTACCGACCAGAACAATATGGTTGCTTTGTGGGTTCAAAATGTTGAATGACTGCAAAAGTAGACAGACCCAGGCAAAACCATTTACGAAATCAGAAGTACCTCTTGATTTGCGTCCAATACCGGATAACTTTGCATTTCTATAATCAATTTTAAGATGAAACCAAGGTTTTCGCTCCCCATTTTGTTCTTACTGCTGTCACCTCTTTTTGTTTTTTCTCAAAAAAAAGCAGAGTTAAAAAAAATTGAAGCGGCGCTTCGCACACACGTTAGCTATCTGGCAGACGATAAGCTGGAGGGAAGACGTACGGGCACAGCTGGTGAAAAATTGGCTATGGAGTATATCGCGAACCAGTTTCAAACGATTGGACTGGAGGCAAAAGGAACAGAAAAATATTACCAGCCCTTTTCGGTAAGCGAAGGAAAAGAAATGAAATCGGGAACTGTTTTTTCTGTCACCAAAACTTTTTCTCAGGGTGCAACTGCTACCAAGGTGTTAACACCAGGCACAGAATATTTTGCTTTTCCTTACAGCGCCAATGGCGACATTGCAGGAACGGCTACATCGGGGCTACAGGAAATTGGCTCTCCCTGGCTTATAGACATTGCGCTAGTGTTAGAAGACAACAGCAGTAATCCTCATTTTGATTTGCCTGGCTACATTTATGAATTCAGCAAAAACGCAAAAACAAAAGGTGCAACTGCAGTATTATGGTATAATTCGGGCAAGCAAGATGATAAACTTAGTTTTAACGGAAAAAACCGCTCACCTGTTTTAGAAATTCCGGTCATCTATCTTACAAAAAAACCACTCGATGGAGTTAGTGCCGAAGACGAGGAGGGAGAATTAAGTTTTAATGCAACTATACAAATTGGGGAGAAGCTACGCAATGGATACAATGTGGTAGGTTACATAGACAACAAAGCTGCAACAACCGTAGTATTAGGAGCCCATTTTGATCATTTAGGATATGGTGAGGACGGGAATTCTCGTTTTGAAAAAAGGGAACCCGCCATTCACAATGGTGCTGATGATAATGCAAGTGGAACCGCTACGTTGATTGAACTGGCGCGCACGCTCAAAAAAACAAAAGGCGCCACTACTAACTATTTATTTATTGCTTTTTCTGGAGAAGAGTTGGGTTTATATGGCTCCAAATATTT